>NZ_CAXQBR010000097.1 GCF_964222135.1 Euzebya sp. | reverse complement strand
CCCGCGAGCGGCGGATCCGCTGGGAGGGCGAGCGGCCCGCCCGGCGCAGCGCCCGCGCCCAGGCGAGCTCGGAGGAGGGCCGCATCGAGAGCCAGCTCGGCGCCCAGGACGACCGGGCGGCTGAGCTGCAGGCCGACGTGGCGTCGGTGAACGACGAGATCCAGCGCCTCGACGCGGCCAGCCCCGAGCTCGCCGACGCCGTCCGCGCCCTCGAGGCGCGCCGCGCGCGCGCCCAGGCGGCCGCGTCCGAGGCCGCCGCCGCCGAGCGCGAGCTCGAGCGCACCCGCGCGTCGCTCGAGGCCCGCGCCGACGCGCTGTTCGCCGCCTCCGCCGAACCGGGCCAGGGCGCCGCCGCCCTGACCCAGGCCCACGACGACGGGCACGTCCACGGCGTGCTCGGCCCCCTCGCGTCGCTGGTGCGGGTCCAGGACGGCTACGCCGAGGCGGTGTCCGCGGCCCTCGGCCCGCTCGCCGACGCCCTCGTGGTCGAGAGCCGCTCCGCGGCCGAGGCCGCGATCGGGTTCGTCGCGGACGCCGAGGCCGGACGCGTCCTCCTGCTCGTCGCCACCGCCCCCCACGTGGGCCCGGACGCCCAGCCGTCGCTCGAGGCGATCGGCGCGCGCCCGCTGGGCGACGTCGTGGAGGGCCCCGCCGGGGGTCTCGGCGACCAGAAGGCCGCCGCGGTGACCGCCGCGGTCCGCCGGGCGCTCGCCGGCACCTACGTCTGCGACGACGCCGAGGCCGCGTTCCGCCTGGCCGACAGCCGTCCCGAGCTGGTCTTCGTGACCCGCGCAGGCGAGGTCACCGGCGCACGGGGCCACGCCGGCGGGGGCGCGGCGGGTCACACCGCGGTGCTGTCCCGCGCGGCGGCGGAGGAGGCGAAGGCGCAGGCCGATGCGGTCGCCGCCGAGCTGCGCATCGCCCACCGCAAGGTCGGCGACGCCGACCGGGCGCTCGCCGAGGTCCGCGAGGAGCTCGAGGGCGCGCAGGCCGCGATGGCCGAGTCGGACAACCTGATCACCGCCGCCGCCGAGCGGCTCGGACGCCTCCGCAAGGAGCTGGCCCGCTGCGAGGCCGAGCGCGCGAGCATCGCCCGCCAGCACGACCAGCTGACCGCCCAGATCGCCGCGAGCCGCGAGAAGCTCGCCCACCTGGAGGACCGAGGCCCCGAGGAGCCCGAGACCGACCCGCGCTTCGAATCGGGTGCCGGCGACCTCGAGGCCGAGCGGCTGGACGACGCGCTGACCGAGGCCCGCGAGGGCGAGGTCCAGGCGCGGCTCGCCGCCTCGGCCGCCGAGCAGGAGGCCGCCGAGCTGCGCCGCCGCATCCAGGCGCTCCGCGACGAGGCCGACCGGGTGGCCGCCCAGCTGGCCGAGCGCCAGCGGCGCCAGGACGCCCGCGTCGCCGCGATCGCCCGGTGCGACCAGCTCGAGGAGACCGCCCGCGCGATCCTGACCTCCGCCCAGACGTCCCGCGTCGCCGCCGCCGACGAGCGCGACCGGCTGGAGGAGGCGCGGGCCGAGCAGCAGCGGCGCCTCGGCGTCGCCCGCTCCAAGCTCGCCGACCTGGCCGAGCAGCTGTCCGCCGTCCGCGACCACCGCCACCGCGAGGACCTGGCCCGCCAGGAGCTCAGCCTGCAGATCGACGGGGTCCGCAGCCGCCTCGACGCCCTCGACGTCACCGACGCCGAGGCGGTGATCGCCGAGCGCGGCGAGGACCTCCTCGAGGGCGGCGAGGCCCGCGATGCCGAGCTGGCCGAGGCCGAGGACGCCCTGGTCCGCAAGATCGGCCTGCTCGGCACGGTCAACCCGCTGGCGCTCGAGGAGTTCCAGTCCCTCCAGGAGCGCCACGAGTTCATGTCGGGCCAGCTCGAGGACCTCCGCGCCTCCAAGCGCGACCTCCTCCGCGTGGTCGACGCCGTCGACGGCCGCATCGAGCAGGTCTTCTCCTCGGCGTTCGCCGACGTCGCCCGCCACTTCGAGGAGATCTTCCCGAAGCTGTTCCCCGGCGGCACCGGCAAGCTCATCCTCACCGACCCCGAGGACATGCTGACCACCGGCGTCGAGGTGGAGGCCCGCCCACCCGGCAAGAAGGTCAAGCGCCTCAGCCTGCTGAGCGGCGGCGAGCGGTCCCTCACCGCCCTCGCGGTCCTCTTCGCGATCTTCGCCGCCCGGCCCTCCCCCTTCTACGTCCTCGACGAGGTCGAGGCCGCCCTCGACGACGCGAACCTCGGGCGGTTCCTCGACGTGCTCGACGAGTTCCGCGGGTTCAGCCAGTGGATCATCGTCACCCACCAGCGCCGCACGATGGAGGTCGCCGACACGATCTACGGCGTGTCGATGGCCTCGGACGGCGTCAGCAGGGTGATCAGCCGGAAGCTCAGCGAGTCCGGCCTGGCGCACGCCTCTGCCGAGGCATGACGCGTTGCTGAACGCCTGAGGCTCCACGGCCCACGCGGTGGCATGCTGCGCCGATGATCGAACCCGCACGGGGAGGCGCGGTCCCGGCCGCGCCCGCCATCGCAGTCGCAACCCTCGTCCTGGCCCTCGTCGGCACCGCCCTGCTCGGCCCCGCCCTGGTCGGCATCGCGCCGACCGCGGCGCAGGACCTCCCCGACGACACCATCGCCGTCGTCAAGGCCGACGAGTCGCCGTCGAACGCCGAGATCGCGGTGCGCCTCAGCGAGGAGACGCCCTTCAGCGCCGTCGACACCGTCGTGATCGGGCGCGACGACACCTTCGCGGACTCCCTCGCATCCGGTGTGCTGCAGTCCGAATCCCCGCTGCTGCTGGTCCCCTCCGCCGGCCCCCTGCCGCCCCGGGTCCGTGACGAGCTCGCACGCCTCGCCCCGACCAGGGTGATCCTCCTCGGCGGCGAGGCGGCGCTGCAACCGGCCGTCGCCGACGAGCTCACCCAGCTCGGCTACACCGTCGAGCGGCGCGCCGGCGAGTCGCGGGTCGCGACCGCCACCCCGATCGCCGCCACCGACGCGCCGCAGGCCACGACGGCGATCCTCGCCCGGGCGTTCCCCTCGGAGGGGGCGACCGACCCGACCCAGGGGTTCGCCGACGCCCTCGCCGCCGGCGGCATGTCCGCGGAGAACGGCTGGCCGGTCCTGCTCACCCAGACCGACGTGCTCAGCGCGCCGACGCGGGCCTACCTCGAGCAGGCCGGCATCACCCAGGTGGAGATCATGGGCGGCACGGCCGCGATCTCCGACGCCGTCGAGGCCGAGCTCGAGGCCATGGGCATCACCACCGAGCGGCTCGCCGGGGCCAGCCGGGCGGACACCGCCATCGCCGTCGCCGAGAAGCGCGGCGCCGACAGCGCCGCCGACGCCGCCCACGTGGTCCTCGTCCAGGGCCAGACCGCCGACGCCTGGGCCGGCGGGTTCGCCGCCGCGGCGCACTCCGCGCTCCTCGACGCCCCGATCGTGCTCGCCGCCGAGTCCGAGCTGCCGCCCGAGACCGCGGCCTGGCTGGCCGACGGCGTGACCGGAGGGTCGGCGACGTTCGCCGTCGACCCCTCCGACGGCCCCGTCCTGACCTGCGTGACCGTCCCGTCGCTGTGCGAGGAGGCGCGGGTCACCCTCGGCCTGCCACCGTCCGGTCCCGTCACGTTCAGCCCCGCACCGGGCACCACCGTCGACGCCGGGCAGCCGATCCGGGCGACCTTCACCACCCCCGTCGGCCGGGTCCGCTACGGCGGGACCTGCGTGACCGAGGAGGGCGTCACCCCCCGCGACGCCGGCACCACCATGCTGTTGGCCGTCGATGCCGGCGTGCCGGCCGGTGCGTGCACGTTCGAGCTGGTGCTCACGCCCTCAGGCGGTGCAGAGCAGGTCGTCGAGGTCGACTACACCGCCAGCGGCGACACCGCCGTCGAGCTGCTCAGCCGCACCCCCGCCGGCCCGTCCGGCGGCGGGTGGGCCCCCTCGGCCAGCGCCGACGGGACCGTGGTCGCCTTCACCAGCGACGGCCCGCTCGTCGAGGGCGTCACCGCCGGCGCGTGGCACGCCTACGTCGAGCGCGACGGCCAGCTCGTCCTCCTCGACGTCACGTCCGACGGCACACCGGGGGTGGCCACCGGCCAGGTCCTCGACACCTTCGTCGCCGCCGACGGCGGGCACGTCGCCTTCACCTCGACCGACGGCGCCCTCGACCCCGCCGGTGCGGTCGAGGCCCAGATCATCACCTACCTCCGCGACCTCGACGCCGGCACCACGACGCACGTCTCGGTCGACGTGACCGGGACCCCGGTGCTGCGCGGCGAACGGCCGTCGGTCAACGCCGACGGGACGGTGGTCACCTACACCGGCCAGGGCGAGACAGGCGTGTCCACCGGCTGCGCCTGCACCTGGATGTGGGTCCACGACCTCGCCGCCGGGGCGGTGCACGCGATCGCGGACGCCCAGGGCCAGCCGATCCAGGCCGGGGCCAGCCGCCCGCAGGTCTCCGCCGACGGCAGCACCGTGGTGTTCCAGACCAGCACCGCGCTGGTGGCCGAGGACGACAACGACGGCGCCGACGTCTACGCCTACGACGTCGCCGGTCGGACCCTCGAGCTGGTGTCGGTCGCCGCGGACGGCACGGCCGGCGGGCCCGCCGACGTGAACCCGAACGCCGAGACGGGCATCAGCGCCGACGGGCGGTTCGTGGCCTTCGGCTACTCCGCCGGCGACCTCCTCGAGGGCGAGTCCGCCGACCGGCTGCAGGTCTACCTCCGCGACCGCGAGGCCGGCACGACGACCCGGCTGACCCCCGCCGTCACCGGCCTCTCCAACGTCCTCAACGGCAAGCCGCAGGTGTCCGAGGACGGTGCCTGGGTCGCGTTCACCTCCGAGCGGCCGGAGATCGCAGCCAGCCAGGGCGGCTGCGGGGTGTACCGCTACGAGGTGGCCACCGGCGAGCTCGACCGGGTCGACCTCGGTGCGGTCGAGGCCGCGACGAACTGCCCCAGCCGGGTCGACGTCGCACTCGACGGCAGCGTGGTGTTCGACCACTTCGCCACCCAGCACGTCGACGACGTCGACCACGGCCACGCCTACGCGGGCAACGACGTGCACCGCGCCGCCCCGCCGCAGGGCTGATCCCGGGGGAGCGTCCCTCGACCTCCAGGTGAGGTCGAGGGACCCCGATCGGTGATCGTGTACAGTCGCCGGGTCGTGCCCCGAGTCGAACCAGCCCGTGCCGCGACCGACGCGATCCCGGCCGATCCGATGCCGTCGCGGCTGGCGGTCGAGGGGCTGACGAAGCGGTTCGGGCCCCTCAGCGTCCTGCGCGGACTCGACCTGCGGATCGCCGCCGGCGAGGTCGTCTGCCTGCTGGGCGAGAACGGGACGGGCAAGTCGACCGTCGTGGGCTGCCTGGCCCGGACCGTCGCCCACGAGGACGGCACGATCACCCTCGACGGCACCCCGATGCCGACCACGCCGGCGGAGGTCCGCCGCGCCGGCGTCGAGGTGGTGTGGCAGGACTTCGGCCTGTGCCCCGACCTCGACGTCGTCGCGAACCTCTTCCTCGGCAGCGAGCGGCGCCGCTCCTCCGGACGGCGGGGCCTGCTGAGCGAGCGGGCGATGCGGGCGGACGCGCTCGCCGTGCTCGGGCGGCTCGGGCTGGACGACCTGCCCCTGTCCCGGCCGGTGCGGACCCTGTCGCGCGGCCAGCAGCAGGCCGTCGCCATCGCCCGGCCGCTGCTCGGCAACCCACGGCTGCTGGTCCTCGACGAGCCGACCACCGCCCTCGGCGTCGCCGGCGTCGAGGGCTTGATGCGGCTGGTCCGCGAGCTGCGCGACGCCGGCGTCGCGATCCTCCTGACGTCTCACGACCTCGACCTCGTGCTCGAGCTGGCGGATCGCATCGTCATCCTGCGCGACGGCCGTGCCGTGGCGGACGTCGCCCCCCACGAGGTCCACCGCGACGACCTGCTGGCGCTCATGTCGGGTCTGCGCCCGGACTCGGCGGCCCGCCGCGACCTCGACCGGCTCCGCAGCCTGGTCGACCAGCTGAGCGAGGTCGAGCCGGCTGCGTCGCTGCCGCTGATCGTGTCCAGCATGGCGTCGGCGATCGACCAGCAGATGCTGTGCGTGCACCTGCTGGAGCGCACCGCCGCCGGCGAGTCCGTGCTGCGCCGGTCGGCCGCCGTCGGCATGCCCGACGCGCTGCTCGCCGTCAACGGCCGGCTGCCCGTCGGGCCGGGCGGCGGGTCGGTCGGCGTGGCGGCAGAGACGGGCCGCACGGTCGTGGTCGAGGACACCGAGACCCACCCGTCGTGGGAGGCCTTCCGCCGCGAGGCCGAGGCCGGCGGCATCCGGTCGGCGTGGGCCGCGCCGATCGTCGGCAGCCGCGGCGTGCTCGGCACGGTGTCCGGCTACGCGACCGCACCCGGCTCGCTCGAACCCGAGCGGGTCGAGCTGGTCGCGCTCTACGCCGGCTACGCCGCCGCTGCGATCGAGCAGCAGCGGCTCGTCGAGGAGCTCGGCCATCGCAACCGGGTGCTCGAGGCGCTGCGGGGGATGCTCGAGACCCTCGCCGGACCTGAGCGGGTCCACGGCGGCCTGTCCGTCGCGCTGCTCGCCCTGTGCCGCGGTCTCGGCGCGTCCGCCGTCGCCGTGCACGCCGTCGACGGCGACGCGGTGACCCGGCGAGCCGCCATCGACGTGACCGACGGGCGACTGGACCAGGCCACCGACGCCCGCCTGGCCGCCGCCGCCGCGGACGTGCTCGGCGGCGCGGGCGACGGCCCCGCGTCCCGGCTGTGGGACGGCGCGGCCGGCGCGCGGCTGCGGCTGCCGGACTCCGACGGGGCGCTGGTGGCGGTGTGGGCGCCGACCGGCGAGGGTCCGGGGGGCGGGACCGGCCTCGGCGCGGGCACCGACGCGCTGGCGCTGCTCGACGACGCCGCCCGGTCGCTGTCGCTCGCCCTCGAGGCCGACGAGCTCGAGTCGACGCGTCGTGAGGCGGCCGCCCTCCGACGGTCCTCCGAGCTCCACCGGGACCTGCTGCACCAGGTCAGCCACGAGCTGCGGACTCCCCTGACCGCCGTGCACGGCTACGCCTCCACCCTGCTGCAGGACGACCTGACGTGGGACCCGCCCTCCACCCACGCGTTCCTCCAGTCGATCGCGCGGGAGTCCAAGCGCATGGAGCGCCTGGTCTCGGACCTGCTCGATTCCTCGGCGATCTCCTCGGGGCTGCTGCAGCTGCACGCCGACTGGTGCGACCCCGGGCTGGTCGCAGAGGCCGCGATGGCGTGCCTGCCCGACCGCGACCGCATGCGGTTGGTCGTCGAGCCGGGCGTCGAGCCGATCTGGGCGGACCACGACCGCCTCGAGCAGGTGGTCGTGAACCTGCTCGACAACGGGCTGCGCCACGGTCGGGGCACCGTGGAGGTCGAGATCGCCGCGCCGCGGGACCGGGTCCTCGAGATCCGCGTGCTCGACGAGGGGCCGGGGCCGCCGCCGGAGCTCGGCGACCGGATCTTCGAGGCGCGGATCCGCGGTGACGGCGACCGGCCCGGCGCCGGGCTGGGCCTGGCCATCGCCCGGGGGGTCGCCGACGCGCACGGCGGCACCCTCGCCAGCGAACCGCGGGACGGCCGCTCGTGCTTCGTGCTGCGCCTGCCGACCGAGCCGGAGGGGGAGGGACATGGCCGGGCCGTCTGACCGCACGGGCATCCTGCTGGTCGAGGACGACCCGAACATCGTCGACCTGGTCCGCTCGAACCTCGTCGCCCGCCACTTCGACGTGATCGTCTCCCGCGACGGCCAGGGGGTGCTGCAGCTCATCGAGACCGAGTCGCCGGCGGTCGTGCTGCTCGATCTGATGCTCCCGGACGTCGACGGGTTCGAGCTGGCCCGCTCCATCCGGGAGCGCTCGGCCATCGGCATCATCGTCGTCTCGGCCCGCCGTGCCGAGACCGACAAGGTCCGCGCCCTGAACCTCGGCGCCGACGACTACCTCACCAAGCCCTTCGGCATCGACGAGCTCCTCGCCCGCGTCAACGCGACGTTGCGGCGCATCCGCCCGTCCGCGCCGGCGGAGGTCAGCGAGGAGCCCACCGTCGTCACCGTCGGCGACGTCGCCATCGACCTCGGCGCCCAGCGGGTCACCCGCGGCGGGTCGCCGGTCCACCTGACCCCGACCGAGTTCGCGCTGCTGCGCGAGTTCGTCACCAACCCCGGGAAGCTGCTGACCCACGCCACCCTGCTGCGGCGGGTGTGGGGGCCGGGGTACGAGACCCAGACCGAGTACGCCCGCGTCTACGTCGCCCGCCTGCGCGCCAAGCTCGAACCGCCGGCAGGCCGGGCACCCGACGGCGGCTCGTTCATCGTGACCGAGCCCCGGTCGGGGTACCGGTTCGAGCCCGGCGTCGCCGCGCCGGAGGGGCCCTGACCGTGCCGCCGGTCGCGGCGGCCGCCGCCCTGGTCGTGCTCGCGGTGCTGGCCGGCGCGTGCGACGGCGCGGCGGGTGCAGCCGACGCCGAGATCGGCCTGCTGCTGCCGGAGTCGAAGACCGCCCGCTACGAGACCTACGACGCCCCGGCCTTCGAGGCGCGGGTCGCCGAGCTGTGCGGCGCGTGCACCACCACCACCGCGAACGCCAACCAGGATCCGGCCCGCCAGCAGTCCCAGGCCGAGGCGATGCTGACCAACGGCGTGGACGTGCTCGTCCTCGACCCCGTCGACTCGGTGGCCGCCGCCACGATCGTGCGCCAGGCGACCGACGCCGGCGTCCCGGTGGTGTCCTACGACCGGCTGGTCCTCGACGAGCGGGTCGACTTCCACGTCGGCTTCGACAACGGCGCGGTCGGCGCGCAGCAGGCCCGCGCGCTGGTCGAGGCGATCCGCGCCGACGGGGTGGTGGGCACCGCGGAGATCGTCATGGTCAACGGCGCGCCGACCGACGACAACGCCCGGCGCTTCGCCGCCTCGGCCAGGGAGGTGTTCGCCGACGCCGGCGTCGAGGTGCTGGCCGAGGTCGACGTCGCCGACTGGTCCCCCGACCAGGCCCAGGAGCTGATGGAGCAGACCCTGACGACCCTCGGCCGCGACCGCCTGGACGGCGTGTACGTCGCCAACGACGGGATGGCCGGCGGCGTCATCGCGGCCCTGCGGACCGCCGGCGTCGAGCCGCTGCCGCCGGTGACCGGCCAGGACGCCGAGCTGGCCGCCATCCAGCGGATCATCCGCGGCGAGCAGCACATGACCGTCTACAAGGCGATCACCACCCAGGCTGCTGTCGCCGCGGAGATCGCGGTCGCCCTGCTGGAGGGCGCCGACCGGCCGGCCGCCGGGATCGAGGACGTCGAGGTGGTGGAGGTGGCCGCCGGCGACGTGACGGTCCCGGCGGTGATCCTGACCCCGGAGCCGGTCACGGTCGACGACATCGCCGCGACCGTCGTCGCCGACGGCTTCCTCGACGTGGCCGACATCTGCACCCCCCGCCTCGCCGAGCGGTGCGCGGCGGCGGGGCTCGGGCCGTGAGCGCGAGCGTGGGAGCGGTCAGAGGACAGGCCGGGGGGCACGCGGCTGGCGTCAGCCAGGCGGGTGGGCGGTGAGCGCGGGCGTGGAGGACGGGACGCGGCGGGGCCGGCTGGCCCGCTGGTCGATCGACGCGCTGCCCGGGATCGGGGCCGCCGCGGGGCTCGTGGTCCTCTGGACGGGGCTGCAGCTGCTCAACGGCCGGTTCCTGTCCGCGGTCAACCTGACCAACCTGACGTTGCAGAGCGTGGCGCTCGGCACGGTCGCCGTCGCAGTCGTCCTGGTGCTCCTGATCGGGGAGATCGATCTGTCCGTGGGCGCCGTCGGCGGGTTCGCCGCCGCCGTGATGGCGGTGCTCGTGGTCCGGACGGGCCTGCCCGCGCCCGTGGCGGTGGCCGCCGCGCTCGCCACGGGCGCCGGCGCGGGCCTGGTCCACGGCATCGGGGTGACCGCCCTGGCGCTGCCGTCCCTCGTCGTGACCCTGGCCGGGCTGCTGATGTGGCGCGGGGGGCTGTTCCTGGTCCTCGGCGACGCCGGGTCCCTCAACCTGGCCGACCCCGGCATCGCCGCGCTGACCAGCACGTTCCTGCCGTCCTGGATCGGCGTCGTCGGCGGGTCGGCGGTCGCCGCGGCCACGACCGCCGCCTGGTGGCTCACACGTCGGCGGCACGAGCCGGCCGGCCGCCTCGTGCGGATCGCGCTGGTCGCCGCGGCCGCGGCCGCCGCAGCGGCGGTGTACGGGCGCGACCGCGGGATCCCCCTGGCCGTGGTGATCTTCCTCGGCGTCGTCGCGCTGCTCGACGTGGTCCTCAAGCGCTCGGCGTTCGGCCGCCACGCGGTGGCGATCGGCAGCGACGCCCGGGTCGCCGAGCGGGCGGGCATCGAGGTGCGGCGGGTGCGGATCGTCACCTTCGCGCTGGCCGGGACCGTCTCGGCGGCGGGCGGGGTGCTGGGCGCGTCACGGCTGCTCGCGGTCAACCAGTCCTCCGGCAGCGTCGACCTGACCCTGACCGCGTTCGCCGCCGCGGCGATCGGCGGCGCCAGCCTGTACGGCGGCCGCGGATCGGTCTGGTCGGCCCTGACCGGCGCGCTGGTGCTCGGGTCGCTCGACAACGGCCTCGACCTGCTCGGGCTGTCGCCGGGGCACCGCTTCCTGACGACCGGCACGGTCCTGGTCCTCGCCGTCGGGCTCGACACCGCCGCACGCCGCCTGCGGGACCGCCGGACCGCCTGAGCGCCCGGGATCGCAGGGGCCACGTCCGCGTCAGACCCTCCGGGTAGCCTGCGGGGACGTCATGGAACTCCTCATCGTCGCCGTCGTCGCGATCATCGTCCTCGTCGTCGTGGGCGGCCTCTTCGTGGGCCGCTCGCGGGGCGGGACCACCACGCTGCCGCGGCCCTCCGACCGCCCCACGACCACCACCCCGCTCGAGCCGCGCCCCGAGTCCGACGAGCGCGGGGAGGGGGCCGTCACGACCCGGCCGCCCCCGCCGGACGCCGACGCCGACCCCTACCCGGGCGGCCCGGACCTGCTGGTGGAGGACGAGGCCGTCGAGGAGGCACCCCTCACCCTCGTCGAGCGGTTCCGCAGCCGGCTGACGAAGGCGTCGTCGGCGCTCGGCGCCAACCTGCGGGGCATCTTCAGCCAGGGCCTCGACGAGGACGCCTGGGAGGAGCTCGAGGAGTCCCTCATCGCCGCCGACGTCGGCGTCGAGGCGACGATGGAGCTGGTGGCGGGGCTCCGCGACCGCGTCCGCGAGCAGGGCATCACCGACGGGGAGGCGGCGCTCGCGCTGCTGAAGGAGATCCTCCGCCTCGAGCTCGGCATGGCCGACCGCAGCCTGGCCCGCCGCGACGCGGGCACGACCGTGTGGCTGTTCACCGGCGTCAACGGCACCGGCAAGACCACGTCGATCGGCAAGCTCGCGAAGCGCCACGTCGATGCCGGCGAGACGGTCGTGCTGGCCGCAGCCGACACCTTCCGCGCGGCCGCGTCCGAGCAGCTGCAGATCTGGGGCGAGCGGTCGGGTGCCCGCGTGGTCCGCCAGGACGAGGGCGCGGACCCGGCGGCGGTCGCCTTCGACGGGTGGAAGGCCGCGACCGCCTCCGGTGCCGACCTGCTGATGATCGACACCGCCGGCCGGCTGCAGAACAAGAAGGAGCTGATGGCCGAGCTCAGCAAGGTCAAGCGGGTCGTGGAGCGCGAGGCCGAGCAGCTCGACGAGGTGTTGCTCGTGCTCGACGCGACGACCGGCCAGAACGGGCTCAGCCAGGCCAAGGCGTTCATGGAGGCCGTGGACGTGACCGGCGTCGTGCTGACCAAGCTCGACGGCACCGCCCGCGGCGGCATCGTCATCGGCATCCAGCGGACCCTCGGCATCCCCGTGAAGCTGGTCGGGTTGGGGGAGGGGATCGAGGACCTCGCCCCCTTCGACCCCGACGCCTTCGTCGACGCGCTGTTCGCCGACGTGGTGCAGGACGTCGAGCTCGAGGACTACGCGAGCGCCCTGCTCGAGGCCGACCAGGTGGACGAGGAGCAGGGGTGAGATGCCATCGATCGACCAGCTGAGCGGTGAGGAGATCCGCGACGCCCTCGGCCTGCTCGGCCTGGACGACGGCGTCGCCGGCCACTCCTCCCGCCGGGCGCTCCGCGAGAAGCTGACCGCGCCCGGGCTGGTCGCCGACCTGGTCAGCCGGGCGCCGCGGGTGGCCGCCGATGCGTTCCGGACCGTCGCCATCGACGGGGCAGCCTCCGTGGAGGACCTCATCGGCCGGGGCTGGGCGGGCCGGGGCCGACTGCCCGAGCCGCTCGACTGGCTGCAGCGCCGCGGCCTGGTGATGGTCGGCGCCGAGGGGCTCGTCCACGCGACCGACGAGGCCCGCCACGGCTACGCCACCCTCACCTTCGACCTGCCGCCGGCGGACGACGCCCCCGAGCCGACCGGGGACGACGCGGAGGAGTGGGTCGACCCCGACTCGCCCGAGGCCGCTCCGCTGATGATCGAGGAGGCCCGCACGGTCGTGATCGCCCCCACCCAGGCGGCCCTCGACCGGGCTGCCGCCGTCCCCGGCGCGGGGCTTCGCACCGTCGCCGCGACCGTGGCGGTCAGCGACCGGCCCGCGGGCGTCGTCCAGGCGGCGCTCGAGTCCGCCGGCGCGCCGGTCTCCGCGGCGCACGGCGTGACCGTGACCGGCGGCGAGATGACGCTCCCCGGCGCGGAGGAGGAGGCCGTCGGCCCCCGCGCCATCCGCGCCCTGCTCACCCGCGCGCTGGACGAGGGCCGGCAGGTGCGGCTCGAGTACTTCGCCTCGTCGCGCGGCGGGCAGGCCACCGAGCGGGTCGTCGACCCGTGGGTGTTCAGCGACGACCTGCTGCGCGGCTGGTGCCACCTCCGCAAGGACGAGCGCGCGTTCGCCGTCGACCGGATCGGTCGTGCCCGGCTGCTCGCCACCGGCATCGCCCACCAGATGTCCTGACCCGCGATGACGACCGCGCCACCCCCCGCCGAGGGTCCGGACCTCGCCGCGCAGGCCCGCCGGGCCCGGCGCTTCGAAGCCGTGCTGCGCACCCGCATGGCCAGCGAGGTGCGACGGCTACCCTTCGGGACCGCCCGGCTGTGCCCCGACCTCCCCCTGGTCTACGACGCGAGCGCCGTCGAGGTGGAACGACCCGTCGCCCTGGTCGAGCTGCTCGACCCCGTCGAGGCCACCTTCGTCGACGCCGGGCTCGGGCACCGGCGGATCACCACGTCCGCGCCCGAGGTGGCCTGGACCCTCGTGCCCGCCCTGTCCGGGGCCGAGGGGTGGGACGTCTCCCAGGTCGTGTACATGGTCCACGACCGCACCACCCGCCCGGCCGTGTCGCCGGTCGGCTTCGAGGTCGTCGACGTCGACACCTGGCTCGACCACGCCGACGCGTTCACCGCCGAGCACGACTGGGGGCGCAGCGCCGCCGTGCAGGCCGCCATGGCCGAGCGCGACCGGCGGCTCGCCGACGTGGTCGGCACCCGCTTCGTCCTGTCCCGCGACGGCACCGCCGGCTGCCACGTCTACCGACACGGCGAGGTCGCCCAGATCGAGGAGGTCCAGGTGCTCTCGGCCGCCCGCGGGCAGGGCCTCGGGGCGGGGCTGATGGCCGCGGCGATGGCGGCCTGCGAGGACGCGTCGCTGGTGTTCCTCGTCGCCGACGCCGACGACTGGCCGCGCCGCTGGTACACCCGGCTCGGCTTCACCCCCGTCGCCTCAGCCTGGGCGTGGAGCAGGGTCGCGGATGGCTCGGCGAGCTGACGCCGGGCACCGGGCGGCCGAGCCCGGCGCCGACGGCGACGTGCTCACGGTGTCGACGTCGCGCGTGATCCCCGTCGTCATCGGGGTGGTCGGGGTGGCCTGGACGGCGCCGACGGTGCTCGACCTGATCGCCGGCGGACGGGTCCACCCCCTCTACACGCCCGCCAACCTCCTCGTCGGTGCCGTCCTGCTCGCCTTCGCGCTGCGGATGGCGGCGGTCCGCGTCGTGCTCCACCCCGACCGCATCGCGGTGCGGCGACTGGTCACCACCCGGGCCTGGCCCTGGGACGAGGTGCGCGGCGTCTCGCTCCGCGCCGACGACGGCATCCCCCGGCTGCGGGTCGTGCTGGTCGACGGCACGGCGGTCGCGGTGCCGGCGTGGGCCCTGGTGGCGCGGGACGCCGACGGGGACCGCGAGCCGGCGGGCGACGCGCTCGAGCGCTTCGGCGCCGCGCACGGCGTCGCCGTCCGGGTCAGGCGGATCACCGACCCCCGCCGCCCCACCTGACCGGGGTCGCGACCGGCCACCGGCGGGCGCGCCGAGCGCCCCCGCTACACTGCCGGGTCCGATGTTCGACGCACTGCAGGACCGACTCGACGCCGTCTTCGACCGCTTCCGGGGGTCGAAGACCCGGTCAGAGGAGCAGGTCGGCGAGGGCCTGCGCGAGATCCGCATGGCCCTCCTCGAGGCCGACGTCAACTTCAAGGTCGTCAAGACCTTCACGACCCGCATCAAGGAGCGGGCCGTCGGCAGCGAGGTGTCCGAGGCCCTCAACCCCGGCCAGCAGGTCGTCAAGATCGTCCACGAGGAGCTCGTCCGCATCCTCGGGGAGCAGTCCGCGCCCCTCGACCTCGGCTCCGCCTCCCCCGCGGTCATCATGCTCGCCGGCCTGCAGGGCGCCGGGAAGACGACCGCCGCCGGCAAGCTGGCCCAGCACCTGAAGTCCAAGGGCCGCCAGCCGATGCTGGTCGCCTGCGACCTCCAGCGCCCAGCCGCCGTCCGCCAGCTGCAGGTCCTCGGCGAGCGCGTCGGCGTTCCCGTCTACGCGCCCAAGACCGAAGGCGACCCCGTCGAGGTGGCGCAGAACGCCATCGCCGAGGCCAAGCGGATGGGCGCCGGCGTCGTCATCGTCGACACCGCCGGCCGCACCAACGTCGACCAGGAGATGATGGACCAGGCGGCCGACATCAAGGCCGCCGTCAACCCCGTCGAGACCCTCTTCGTCATCGACGCGATGATCGGCCAGGAGGCCGTCACCGTCGCGAAGGCGTTCCAGGAGGCCGTCGACTTCACCGGCGTGATCCTCTCCAAGCTCGACGGCGACGCCCGCGGCGGTGCGGCGCTCAGCGTCGCCGAGGTCACGGCCCGACCGATCAAGTTCGCATCGGTGGGGGAGAAGCTGGATGAGTTCGAGGCCTTCCACCCCGACCGCATGGCCGGCCGGATCCTCGGCATGGGCGACGTCCTCACCCTCATCGAGAAGGCCGAGACGGTCTACACCGAGGGCCAGCAGGAGGAGATGGCCGAGGCCCTCCTCAGCGGCCAGTTCACCCTCGAGGACTTCCTCAACCAGCTGCAGTCGGTCCGCCAGATGGGCCCGATCGGCAAGCTGATGGAGATGATCCCCGGCATGGGGAAGGCCATGAAGGAGGCACAGGCCTCCGTCGACGAGGACGACCTCAAGCGCATCGAGGCGATCATCCAGTCGATGACCCTCGAGGAGCGTCGCAAGCCGCAGATCCTCAACGGCAAGCGGAAGAAGCGCATCGCGCGGGGCTGTGGCCGCAGCGCCCAGGAGATCAACGAGCTCCTCCGCAGCTACGAGGAGATGCGCAAGATGATGAAGGACCTCGGCCCGATGATGGGGGCCATGGGCGGTGGCGGTGGCGGCATGCTCAGCCAGGCCAAGGCCGCCCGGCAGATGCAGAAGATGATGGGCGACGGCGGCGGCGATCTCATGGAGCAGCTCGCCGCGATGAACGCCGGCGGCGCCCCGACGCCCGGCGCCGGCGTCCCCGGCCAGAAGCCGATGCCCCGGCGCAACAAGAAGGTCCCCGCGCGGAAGAAGAAGAAGCGCCGCTGACGAACGGCGTCGCCGTCGGGAGTCGCCTGGGTGCACGCGCCGCTCGAGGGGGCGGGCGGTGCACCCGAGTGGTGGTGGTGCCGGTCGCCTGGGTGCACGCGCCGCTCGGGGGAGCGGGCGGTGCACCCACCGTGATGGGCGCGCGTCGTGGTGCGCCACCGCCGGGTGCGGTTGACTGAACCGCAGCAGTCCTCCAGTTGAACGGCGGTCCCATGCCAGTTGTGCCCTCACGCCCACGGCGGCTCCTCGCCGTCACGACCCTGGTCCTGGCGTTCGCGGCCACGCTCCTCGCGCCTGCCACGGCGGAGGAGGTCGACGACCCCACCGCCGCAGGCCACACCCACGGCCGCGCCCTCGGCGAGCGGACCCCGGCGGTGACCGAGGCCCTCGACACCGTGGACGGCCTCGCCCTCGACCCGATCGGCGCCGAACCGGCCCTCCACGAGCCGGTGCCCGACGACCGGTACGCGATGGCCGGCGGGTGCTACGTCCTCCGCGGACGCTCCGGCTACGTGCGCGCCGTCGGGGACGGGTACGTCGCCGACGCCACCCGGGCCGGCACCGCCACCGCGTTCCACATGCGGTCCTTCGACCTCGGCAAGTACCTGCTGTGGGACCCGGCCGAGCGGTTCCTCGCCGCCGAGACCTCGCCCCTGCCGACGGTCTCGCCCGTGGCCGAGCTCGTCACGAGCCACCTCGAAGGCGTCATCGACGAGGCGATCGACCCCGTCCGCGACCCGCTCGTCGACCTCGTCGACGCACTCGCCGGCACCGCGGACGGTGCGCTCGACCCCGTCCGCGAAGCCCTGCGGGGCACCGCGGTCGTCACCGCCGCCGACCCGAGCGCCGCCGCGGAGTGGGTGCTCGCAGAGACCCCCGAGGCCGGCGCGTTCACCTTCCACCAGGCCGTCGACGACGAGGCCGAAGAGGACATGGGACCGGCCGACCCCACCATCGCGCGCACCCTGACGGTCGCCGACGACGGGACCCTCAGCGTCCTGGAGGGCCAGCTCGACGGCCCCGCGACCCACCTGGCACCCCAGCTCGTCGCCGACAGCCGGTGCGCGACGTGGCCGGACATCGGGACCGGCGTCACCGGCCCGCAGGTCACCGGCGCCACCCCGTACGAGCAGGTGCGCGGCTACGTGGACGGCCACCTGCACATGATGGCGTACGAGTTCGTCGGCGGACGCAGCCGCTGCGGCCAGCCGTGGCACCCCTACGGCGTCACGGCCGCCCTCGTCGACTGCCCCGACCACGAGCCCGGCGGGTACGGCGCGCTGCTCGAGTACGTCCTCAGCGGCCAGGGGGCCGACGGCCACGACACCGTCGGCTGGCCGACCTTCGGGTACTGGCCGCGCTACGACTCCCTCACCCACGAGCAGGTCTACTACCGCTGGATGGAGCGGGCCTGGCGCGGCGGCCTGCGGATGTTCACCAACCTGCTCGTCGACAACGGCGTGCTGTGCGAGCTGTTCCCGCTCAAGGACAACTCCTGCAACGAGATGGACGGCGTGCGGCTGCAGGCCCAGCGCCTCCACGAGCTCGAGCGCTACATCGACGCGGAGTGGGGCGGTCCGGGGGAGGGGTGGTTCCGCATCGTGACCGACCCGTTCGAGGCGCGCCGCGTGATCAACTCCGGCCGTCTCGCCGTCGTCATGGGCATCGAGGTGTCCGCGCTGTTCGACTGCGGCGAGCGCTTGGGCGTCCCCCGCTGCGACGCCGACGACCTCGACGCCGAGTTGGCGGCGGTGTACGACGCGGGCGTCCGGCAGATGGAGCTGGTCAACAAGTTCGACAACGGGCTGACCGGCGTGACCGGCGACTCGGGCACCACCGGCGTGGTCGTCAACGCGGGCAACTTCTACGAGACCGGCCACTTCTGGCGCATGCGGACCTGCGCGGACCCCGACTCCCCGGCCCACGACCACACCCAGATCAACCCGACCGACGACGGGGGTACGCCCGACGAGCTGACCGGCCGCGACGCCCTGGCCGGCGGCATCCTCCAGCTGTCCGGGGAGCTCGCCGTCGCGCCGCTGTACCCCCCGGGGCCGCACTGCAACGCCGCGGGCCTGACACAGCTCGGGGAGCACCTCCTCACCCGGATGGCCGAGCGGGGGATGGTCTTCGACCCCGATCACATGAGCGCGTCTGCGCGCACCGCATCCCTCCACCTGATGGAGGAGCTCGGCCACCCCGGCCTCATCTCGAGCCACAGCTGGTCGGACGAGACGAACTACGCCCAGATCCTCTCCCTCGGCGGCGTCGTCACGCCCTACCCGCGGACGGCCGACCAGATGGTCGAGACGTGGCGGACCCAGCAGGGCTGGCGCGACGAGCGGTTCACCTACGGGCTGGGCTACGGCGCGGACACCAACGGCTTCGGCGCCCAGGCGCCACCGCGCGAACCCGCGATGACCCCGGCCGACCCCGGCGTCACCTACCCGTTCACCGGCATGGGCGGCGTGACCATCGACGCCCAGATCAGCGGCGAGCAGGTCTACGACATCAACACCGACGGCGTCGACCACTACGGCCTGTACCCGGACTGGATCGCCGACATCATCCTCGTGGCCGAGCACACGAACCCCGGCGACGGCGCCCGGATCCGCGCGGACCTCGAGCGCAGCGCGGAGGCCTACCTGCAGATGTGGGAGCGGGCCATCGGCATCGCCGGCGACGCCTGCCGCGACGACGTCGACGACCTCGACCCGCACCTGCTCGGCGAGCTGCTGCCCGGCACCTCACCCGAGGAGGTCATCGTCGCGCTGGGCCAGCCGTCCGGGCGTGGAGGGACCCAGTTCAGCTACTGCACGACCGACGGGGTGTGGACGGTGCAGTTCGACGCCGACGGCGGGGTGCTGTTCAGCCACCCCGGTCCGGGGCACTACGTCCGGTGACGGCGGGGCGGGGGAGAGGTCAGCCCCAGCCCCACTCGTGCAGCCGGTCGTCGTCGATCCCGAAGTGGTGGGCGATCTCGTGGACGACGGTGATGGCGACCTCGTCCACCAGCTCGTCGCGGTCGCGGGCGTAGTCGCAGAGGGCCTCGCGGAAGATCAGGATGCGGTCGGGGAGGGCGCCGGCGTAGAACTCCCGCTCGGTCAGCGGGATCCCCTCGTACAGCCCGAGCAGGTCGGGTTCGTCGGGGTGGCGGTCCTCCACCAGCACCACCACGTTGTCGAGCATGTCCCAGATCTCGTCGGGGACCATGTCGAGCCCGCGGTCGACCAGCTCGGAGAACTCGTCCTCGTCGATCAGCTCCACATCTGCTCCATCACGTCGGAAGTCTCCCACGCCGGCACGTAGCCTGCCCCGGGTGCGCGACGTCCTCTTCCTGCTCATCGGCCTCGGCCTGCTCACGTACGCCGCCGACAAGTTCGTGCTCGGCGCGGTCCGCGTGGCCACGATCCTGCAGGTGTCGACGGTGCTCGTCGGCGCCCTCGTCATCGGGTTCGGCACCTCCGCGCCCGAGCTGCTCGTCAGCGCCCTGGCCTCCATCGACGGCAAGCAGGACATCGCGCTCGGCAACATCGTCGGGTCGAACACCGCCAACGTCCTGCTGGTGATCGGCGCCGCCGCGACCCTCGGGATCCTCCCGATCACCGTGCGGATCTGGCGCCAGGAGATCCGCCTGATGCTGGTGGCGGTCGGCCTGCTCGCGCTGGTGTCCTGGGACCGGCGGATCACGACGATCGACGCGCTGGTCCTCCTCGTCGGCGCGGTCGTGTCGATCGGCCTCATCATGTGGTGGGCCAGCCGGGACCGGGAGGCCGCGAAGGAGTTCGAGGACGAGATCGGCGACCTCTCCGGCGGCGACCACACCCTCGGTGCGTCGATCGCGCTGACCGTGGCGGGGCTGCTCGGCACCCTCGGCGGCGCCCAGCTGCTGGTCGACGGGGCGTCGGGGCTGGCCGAGACCCTCGGGTTGAGCGAGGCCGTCATCGGCCTCACGATCGTCGCGATCGGCACGTCGCTGCCCGAGCTCGTGACCGCCGCGGCCGCCGCGCGCCGGGGCGAGAACGACCTGATCATCGGCAACGTCGTCGGCTCGAACATCTTCAACTCCCTGCCCGTGGCCGGGATCGCCGGTCTGCTCGACACCACGCCGCTCGACGACCAGTTCGGGGTCAGCCTGATCATCATGCTGGCCGCCTGCGCGCTGTTCGCGGTCTTCGCCCGGGTGGGGTTCCGGGTCAAGCGCCACGAGGGCGCGGTCCTGCTGGTCGCGTTCGTGGGGTCGCTGGTCGCGACGGTGTGAGGGGCGGCGGGGGTCCGTGCCCTGCTCAGGTCCGTGCGCGCCGCGATGCGCCCGTGGGTCGATGGTGGGTAGCCGCCGCCTCTGTAGCGCGCCGCGATGCGCCCGTGGGTCGATGACGGGGCAGCGGTCGCCTCTGTGCGCGCCGCGATGCGCCCGTGGGTCGATGACGGGGGATCGACCCCGGGCCATCCCGCCATCGCGGTCCCGCTGCTGCGCTGATACCGTTGCCCGGCTGCGCGGTCGGCCGAGCCGTCGCGCACGCACCCCTACCGCGGCGGACCACCGCAGACGCACCCGGTCCCCGCGGTTCGGTTCCGAAGGCGGGCCGACCCGCCTTGCGTGGCCCCCGCGCCCACCGGCGGCGGGGGTAGATCCCAAACGACGCGAGAGAGCGAGACGAGATGGCAGTGCGCATGCGCCTCCGGCGCGAAGGCAAGAAGAAGGCCCCCTACTACCGCGTGGTCGTGGCCGACGCCCGGTCCCCCCGCGACGGTCGGTTCATCGAGGACATCGGCTTCTACCAGCCCCTCACCGACCCGTCGAGGATCGAGATCAACTCCGAGCGGGCGCTGTACTGGCTGAAGAACGGCGTGCAGCCGTCCGACCAGGTCAAGCAGCTCCTCCGCGTCTCCGGCATCTGGGAGGAGTTCAAGCCCGGCGACCCCGGCCGCGACCGCACCCACAAGATCGAGGAGCGCCGCAAGGCCGCCGAGGAGCGGGACGCGAAGATCGCCGAGGCCGAGGCCGCGGCGGCCAAGGATCTCGAGGAGCGCCGCGCCGCCGAGGAGGCCGAGGCCCGCGCCGCCGAGGAGGCCGCCCAGGCCGAGGCCGAGGGCCCTGCCGAGGGCGACGAGGAGACCCCCGAGGAGCCGGCTGCCGAGGAGGCCGCCGCCGAGGAGACCCCTGCCGAGGACGCGCCCGCCGAGTCCGAGGAGGCCTAGGCCGTGGACATGTCCGCCGAGATCCTCGACTTCATCGCGAAGAACCTCGTCGACAACCCCGACGACGTGCAGATCACGTCGCGGGAGGAGGGCGACGGCCAGGTCCTGCTCGAGCTGCGGGTCCACCCCGACGACATGGGCAAGGTCATCGGCAAGCGCGGCCGCACCGCCAAGGCCATCCGCACGATGGTGAAGGCCGCCGGCACCCGCGAGGGCGTCAACGCCTCCGTCGAGATCGTCGAGTAGCGACCGCCCCGTGCCCGCCACCCCCACGCCCGATGGCGTGCCCGCGGGGCACGTGGTCGTCGGGCGGGTCGGCAAGCCCTTCGGGGTCCGCGGCGAGGTCTACGTCTTCGCCGACCCGGACCTCGACGACCCCTTCGACCCCGGCACGGCCTATGCCGCCGCGGGGCGGGGGACGCTGGTCGGGGGGACGCTGGTCGTCGACCGGTCCCGCGACCACAGCGGCCGGCTCGTCGTCGCCTTCGAGGGGGTCGAGGACCGTGAGGGCGCCGAGGCGCTCCGCGGCACCGTCCTGACCCGCGACCGGGGCGCGGTGGCCCTCGACGAGGGCGCGGTGTGGGTCGCCGACCTCATCGGTCGGACGGTGGTCGACACAGACGGTCGCGTGGTCGGGGTCGTCGAGGCGGTGGCCGATGGGCACGCCCACGACTACCTCCGCCTGGCCCGTCCCGACGGCGGAGAGGCGGTCATCCCCCTCGTCGCCGACCTCGTCGACACCGACGCCGACCCGATCGTGCTCGCGCCCGTCCCCGGGTTGCTCGATCCGGACGAGGCCCTGTAGCCGTGGCGGCGAGCCTGCACGTCGACGTCCTCACCATCTTCCCGGAGTGGTTCGCCGGCCCCCTCGACACGTCCCTCATCGGGCGCGCCGTCGAGCACGGCATCCTCACCTTCGGCGTCCACGACCTGCGCCGCTGGACCCACGACGCCCACCGCACCGTCGACGACTCGCCCTTCGGGGGAGGGGCGGGGATGCTCATGCAGCCCGCGCCGTTCTTCGAGGCCGTCGAAGAGCTCTACGGCTCGGTCGAGGCCCGTCCCCGGACGCTGCTGATGACCCCGCGCGGACGTCGGGTGGACCAGCCGTTCGCCCGACGGCTCGCGGAGGAGTCCCGCCTGCTCCTGATCTGCGGCCGCTACGAGGGCATCGACGAGCGGGTCCACCTGCACCTGGCGCACGACGAGGTGTCCATCGGCGACGTGGTCCTCGCCGGCGGCGAGGTCGCCGCGGCCGTCGTCATCGAGGCCGTGACCCGCCTGGTCCCCGGCGTGATGGGCAACGCCGCGAGCGGTGAGGAGGAGTCGTTCTCCCACGGGCTGCTAGAACACCCCCACTACACCCGACCGGCGACGTACCGTGGCTGGGACATCCCTGACGTGCTCCGATCGGGGGACCACGGCCGCGTGGCCGCGTGGCGGCTGGCCCAGTCGCGGGCCCGCACCCGCCTGGTCCGACCCGACCTGGGCCAGTAGCCGATGGGTACCGCGTGACCGACGGTCCAGATCCACATCCCCGCGAGACCCCGATGGGGGGCTCCCCGAGCGCGCCGCCGCCCGCAGGCGGACGGACCTACGCGACCACCCCTCCCCCTCCCCCTCCGGCGGATGACCCTCTGTCGGATGACCCTCCGGCGGATGCACGGCAGCGGTCCGAGGCGGTGGACGCCGAGACCAGCCGGCGCGATGCGCCCCCGTCGCCGACCTCGCCGGGCGGGCGGTCGACCGGGCGCGCCGTGCTCCACACGATCCGGGAGACCGTGCAGCTGGTCGTCGTGGCGCTGGTGCTCGCGTTCATCATCAAGACCGTCGCGCTGCAGGCCTTCTACATCCCGTCGGAGTCGATGCTGCAGACCCTCCAGGTCGGCGACCGCGTCCTGGTCGAGAAGGTCAGCTACTACTTCCGCGAACCGGAGCGCGGGGAGATCATCGTGTTCCGCCGGCCCGGGCTCGAGGAGGACGGGTTCAGCCTCGCCGCCACCGCGCGGTCCTTCCTCGAGGGCATCGGACTCAGCCAGCCCGACGAGGACCGCGACCTCATCAAGCGGATCATCGCCCTCCCCGGGGAGACGGTCGAGCTCCGCGACGGCGTCGTCCACGTCAACGGCCAGCCGCTCGAGGAGGGCTACACCGCCCCCGAGACCCGGGACTTCCCGCCGACCACGGTGCCCGAGGGCCACTACTACGTGCTGGGCGACAACCGCACGAACTCCCTCGACAGCCGGTTCACGCTGGGCACGATCCCCGAGGAGAACATCATCGGGCGGGCGTTCGCGATCATCTGGCCCGTCGGCGACGCGACGCTCAGCATGGACGCGGACTACCCGGGGGTCGGCGAGGACCCCCTGCCCGCGGGGGGCTGACGTGCCGACCGGGCTCGGTTGACGGTGCTGGGGGGCCCACGTACCCTCGTCGTTCGCGCCGCTCCCCGGCGCTCCCTCTACTTGTCCGCGGACCGTCGGCGTTTGGTCGACGAGCTTTGCATGGAGCGTGAGCACGATGAACCCCACCGATCTCGTCGACGTCGAAACCGTCCGCGACGACGTCCCCGACTTCGGTCCCGGCGACACGCTGCGGGTCCACGTGCGCGTGACCGAGGGTGAGCGCACCCGCATCCAGGTGTTCGAGGGCGACGTCCTCGGCCGCCGGGGGAGCGGTCCGCGGGAGACGTTCACCATCCGCAAGATCAGCTTCAACGGCATCGGCGTGGAGCGCATCTTCCCGCTGCACGCCCCGGTGATCGACCACATCGAGGTCATCCGCCACGGCAAGGTGCGCCGAGCGAAGCTCTACTACCTGCGCGACCGCGTCGGCAAGAAGGCCAAGATCAAGGAGAAGCGCACGAACTGAGGGGCCAGTAGCCTCTCCGTACGTGGCGGAGCTGCAGACCGATCCTGACCCCGGGGCCGGTGACACCGAGGACCGGGTCGCCGAGGATCCCATCGCGGCACCGCGTCGCCGCCGGTCGGTCTGGGGGGAGCTGCCGGCGCTCATCGTCGTCGCGCTGGTCCTCGCGGTGCTGCTGAAGACCTTCGTCGTCCAGGCCTTCTACATCCCGTCCTCGTCGATGGAGCCGACCCTCCAGGTCGGTGACCGCGTCCTCGTGACCAAGACGGCGTACTGGTTCCGCGAACCGCGCCGCGGCGAGGTCGTGGTCTTCGCCGAGTCCGAGGAGGGTGGCGGCGACGGCAACTTCGTCTCCGAGGCCTTCGCGTCCCTCGCGAACGGCATCGGCGTGACCGCCGGCGACGAGCGGGACTTCATCAAGCGGATCATCGGGCTGCCCGGGGACACCGTCGAGCTCCGCGACGGGATCGTCCTCATCAACGGCGAGCCGCTGCCGGAGTCGTCGGCCGAGGACGGCGGCTACCTCTCCCGGCCGGACCTGAACGACTTCGGACCGGTCACCGTCGAGGAGGACCACTACTTCATGCTGGGCGACAACCGGCCGAACTCGGCGGACAGCCGCTTCGGACTGGGGCAGATCCACCGCGACCAGATCGTCGGGCGGGCGTTCGTCACGATCTGGCCCCTCGACCAGGTCGGCTCGCTGCCGATCGCGTCGTACTGACGTGGGGCGCGGCGACGGGGGTGGCAGGGCATGAGCCTCGAGGACCTCGAGCGGTACGAGAGCGAGATGGAGCTCTCGCTCTACCGCGAGTACCGCGACATCGTGCGGATGTTCACCTGGGTGGTGGAGACCGAGCGGCGCTTCTACCTGGCCAACGACGTGGAGGTGACGCCCGTCCCCGGGGCGGGCGGTGACACCTGGTTCGACGTCCGGCTGCGCGACGCCTGGGTGTGGGACATGTACCGACCCGCCAGGTTCGTGTCGGAGGTCCGCGTCATGACGTTCCGGGACGTCAACGTCGAGCGGATCGCCCACACCGACGGCGATGCCGCGGAGGACCTGCTCGCGTAGGCTCCGCAGCGCCATGGGATTCAACGCGACGCGCCGGTACCGCGACTCGAAGGTCAAGGACATCGCGATCCTCGTCGCCGCCATCGTGATCGTGGGGGCCCTGGTCGCCTGGGCCGCGGGGGTCTTCTAGCCACCCGCCGGTTGTCCACAGGTTCGGCGAGAACGGTCGACCTGGGGGAGGGGTGGGTCCCTACCGTCGATCGGCATGCACCGACGACAGCGCCTCGGCGCGACGGGTGAGGACCTCGCCGCCGCGCACCTGACCGCGGCCGGCCTGACCATCCGGCACCGGAACTGGCGGGTCTCCTCCGACGGCGTCCGCGGCGAGCTCGACCTGGTCGCCGTGGACGGGGAGACGCTCGTCGTCGGCGAGGTCCGCACCCGGTCGTCCCGGGTGGCGGGCACGCCGGCGGAGTCGGTCAGCTGGGACAAGCGCCGACGGTTGCGTCGGCTGGCCGCCGCCTACCTCCACGCCCACCCCCACCACGGCCCGGTCCGCGGCGACGTGGTCGGCATCGAGCTCCCACCCGACAGCGGATCCCCCCGGATCCGTCACCTGCGCGGTGTCTGGTGAGCGCGAGCGTGCGAGCGGTCGGCGGACAGGCCGGGGGGCACGCCCGGCGCGTCAGCGCGGGGGGTGGGCGGTGAGCGCGAGCGTCGGCATCGCCCGGACGGTGGCCCTGCAGGGGTTGGAGGCCCACGACGTCCGCGTCGAGGCCCACATCGGCCAGGGGCTGCCCGCCTTCACCCTGCTGGGCGTGTCCGGGTCGGCCGCAGGGCAGGCGACCTCGCGGGTGAAGGCGGCCCTGGCGGCCAGCGGGTTCGCGATCGGGCAGCGGAAGGTGCTGGTGAACCTCGCCCCAGCCGAGGTCGACAAGCGCGGTGCCCGCTTCGACCTCGCCATCGCCGTGGCGGTCCTGCGGGCGCTCGGCGAGCTGCCGCCCGGCGACGACGTGCTCATCGGGGAGCTCGCGCTCACCGGTGAGGTGCGCCCGGTCCCCGGCATCCTGCCGAGCCTCCTCGGCCGGAGCCACGTCGCGGTCGCGGCGCGCGACGGGGCGGAGGCGGCGCTCGCCGGGTGCGGCCCGATCTGGGCCGTCGACACGCTCATCGACTACGTCGACATCGTCGAGGGTCGCGCGACGGCGCCACCGGTCCGGGCAGACGCAGTCGCGGCGCCGCGCGACGTCCCCGATCTCGCCGACGTCGTCGGCCAGCCCGAGGCCCGCCGCGCCCTCGAGGTCGCGGCGGTCGGCGGTCACCACCTGCTGCTGCTCGGCCCGCCCGGCGCCGGCAAGTCGATGCTGGCCCGACGGCTGCCGGGGCTGCTGCCGCCGCTGGATGACACCCAGGCGCTCACCGCGGCGTCGGTGGCCTCGTTGGTCGGCCGGTTCCACGCCGTCGCGGGCCTGGACCGCCGGCCCCCGTTCGCCGCGCCGCACCACTCCGCGTCGGCGGCGGCCCTGCTCGGGGGCGGCAGCGGCCTGGCCCGGCCCGGCGCGGTGTCCGAGGCGGCGCACGGCGTGCTGTTCCTCGACGAGCTCTTCGAGTGGAGCCGCCGCGTGCTCGACGGCCTCCGCCAGCCGATGGAGGACGGGGTCGTGCGCCTGGCCCGGGCGGCCGGCACCGTGACCTACCCGGCGGACTTCCTGCTGGTCGCGGCGAGCAACCCGTGCCCCTGCGGTCCGGCGCGCACGGGGTGCCGCTGCAGCGACCGCGACGTCCACCGCTACCGCGCTCGGCTGACCGGACCGCTGGCCGACCGCTTCGACCTCGCGCCGCTGATCGAGCCCGTGCCGGCGGCGGCCCTGGCCCGCCCGTCGGAGGAGGAGGCGACGTCCACCGTCGCCGCCCGCGTCGCCGCGGCGCGCGCTGCCGGCGCTCGTCGCGGCCCGTGGCTGAACGCCCGCGCCCCGATGGACGTGGTCAGACCGACTGCCGACCCGGCGGCGGTGGACGTGCTGGTCCGAGCGGTCCGGCGCGGACGCCTCAGCGCTCGCGGCTTCGACCGGGCCATGCGCGTCGCCCGGTCCTGCGCCGACCTCGCCGGGCACGAGCGGATCAGCGGCGCCGACGCCCACGAGGCGGTGGCGCACCGCGCGCGGCTGGACGCGGTCTGGGAGCAGGCCGCATGACGCCGGCTGAGCGAACCGCGACCGTGGCGGCCCTGCTCGCCGAGGGCCTGGACCTTCGCGACGTGGGCGCCGTCCGACGGCGGCTGGGCATGGACGCCACCCCCGAGGCCGTCGTCGCCGAGCTCGCCCGCCGCCGGCGCCTGGCCCTGCCGCTGACCCGCCCCCGCGACGGCGACCCGCGGCTCATCACCTGTGGTGACGGCATGCCCGACCGTCTCGCCGCCACCTGGTCCCAGGGCGGGCCGCTGTGGCTCTGGGTCCGGGGTGCGCTCGACGACGGACCGGCGGTGGCGGTCGTCGGGACGCGGACGCCCAGCCTCGACGGGGTCCGGATCGCCGAGGCGCTGGGGGAGGGGTGGGCCGCCGCCGGCGTCGGGGTGGTCTCCGGGCTCGCGCGCGGCATCGACCAGGCGGCGCACCGCGGTGCGCTGCGGGTGGGCCGCACCGTCGCGGTGCTCGGCACGGGGCACGACGTCGACTACCCGCGGGACACCGACGAGCTGCGCGCCGAGATCGCCCGCCGGGGCGCGGTGGCCAGCGAGTACCCGCCGGGCCACGGGATCCGCCACCGGTCGCAGTTCCTGGCCCGCAACCGGATCCTCGCCGGGCTGGCCGATGCCGTCGTCGTGGTGGAGGCGGGTGCGCGCAGCGGGGCCCTCAACACCGCCGGGCTCGCCGGCGACCTGGGCCGTGACGTCATGGCGGTGCCCTCGAGCCCCTCCAACCGCGCCGCCGCGGGGACCCTCGCGCTGCTGGTCGACGGCGCGATCCCCGTCCGCGACGCGGACGACGTCCTGGCGGCGGTGGGCCTGGACGACAGGACCACGGCTACCCAGACGCGCAGTGCCGCGGTGGACGTGCCGGATGCGCTGCCCCCGGACGCCCGTGCCGTCCTCGAGCTCGTCAGCACCGTCCCCGCCACCCCGTCAGCGCTCGCGCAGGCGGTCGACCTCGAGCCGCGGCAGGTCCTCGTCGCGCTGTCCGTCCTCGAGGACGCCGGTCTCGTCACCCAACGCCACAGCGGCGTCGTCCGCCGCTGACCGGCGCCTGGCCCGAGCGGGCGCGGCACCGAGGTTCGGCGCGATCGGGGCCTTCCTCGGCTGACGCCGAGGTTCGGCGCGATCTGAGTGTGCCGGCGGACGGGGCGACTCCGCTTGGCGGCCGCACGCAGGGGGTCGACGGTCTGCGGCACCCGGCGACGTACGGTGAACCCCGCGCCGCCACTCCGGCGCCCCAGGACGTACCCCGATCAGGAGCACCGGTGCCCGCCGACCCCGCCGACCCCGCCGAGGCCGCGTGGGATCGGGCCGTGACCGCGTTCGTCCGACACCTCGCCGACGAGCGGGGCCTCAGCCCGAACACCGTCGCCGCCTACCGCCGTGACGTCGGCGAGCTGGCGACGTGGAGCGCGGACTTCGCGATCGAGCCGGACGAGGTGACGCTCCAGGTCCTCCGCCGCTTCATCGGCCAGCGCCGCCGAGACGGTCTGGCGCGCTCGTCGATCGGGCGCAAGCGCGCGGCTCTGCGGACCTTCTTCGCCTGGGCGCGACGGCGTGGCCTGGTGACCACCGACCCGGCGGCGCTGCTCGACGCGCCGCGCAGCGACCGGCGGCTGCCGAAGGTGCTCCGGACCGACCAGGTCGCCGCGCTGATCGGGCACGCCGCGGGGGAGGGGCCGATCGCCCAGCGGGACGCCGCGATCCTCGAGCTGCTGTACGCGAGCGGGGCGCGCGTCAGCGAGCTGGTCACGCTCGACCTCGACGCCATCGACGTGCCGCGACGCACCCTCCGCCTGCACGGCAAGGGGGACAAGCAGCGGCTCGTGCCGCTGGGCCTGCCGGCGATCGCCGTCCTCACCCGCTGGCTCGACGACGGGCGTCCCGAGGTCCTGTCGACGGCCCAGACCGCCGGCCACGCCACCTGCGACGAGGCGGTCCTGCTGTCACGTCGCGGCGGGCGGATCGACCGCACCGAGGTGTACCGGATGGTCCGCGCACGCG
This sequence comes from Euzebya sp., assembly GCF_964222135.1. Taxonomy (NCBI): domain Bacteria; kingdom Bacillati; phylum Actinomycetota; class Nitriliruptoria; order Euzebyales; family Euzebyaceae; genus Euzebya; species Euzebya sp. The sequence continues at coordinate 32,283 of NZ_CAXQBR010000097.1, read as the reverse complement.
GGCTCGCGGCCGGGGTGGGCCACGTCACCCCGCACGTGCTGCGCCACAGCTACGCGACGCACCTGCTCGAGGGCGGCGCGGATCTCCGCAGCGTCCAGGAGCTCCTCGGGCACGCGGCGCTCGCGACGACCCAGACCTACACCCACGTGTCCCGCGAGCACCTCCGCGAGGTATACGTCCAGGCCCACCCCCGAGCGTGACCGGTCCGGCTGCGGGACGGGACGGCCGCCGAGCCCTAGACTGGCGGCCACGTGTCTTCCAGAGCAGCGTCACCTCCCTCAGCGGGGTCAGGGATGGATCCCGGCGTCCGTGAGCTCTGGGAGCGCTTCAAGGCCGACGGCGACCCCGAGGCGCGCGAGCGGCTGATCCTCCAGTACTCCCCGCTGGTGAAGTACGTCGCGGGACGCGTCAGCGTCGGGCTCCCGAGCTCGGTGGAGCACGGCGACCTCGTGTCCTACGGCATGTTCGGGCTGATCGACGCGCTCGAGAAGTTCGACCTGTCCAAGGGCTTCAAGTTCGAGACGTACGCCATCACCCGGATCAAGGGCGCGATCATCGACGAGCTGCGCTCGATCGACTGGATCCCCCGCAGCGTCCGCACCAAGGCCAAGCGGGTCGAGAAGGCGCTGGCCGAGCTGGAGCGCCGGCTCGACCGCACCCCGACGGAGGAGGAGCTGGCCGACGAGCTCGGCATGGACGTCGAGGAGCTCCGTCAGGTCCTGACCCAGGTGTCCCTCACCTCGATCGCCGCGCTGGACGAGACGATGCCGGGCGAGGACGGCGACCGCCAGGCCCTGGTCGACACCCTCGCGGACAGCGAGGCGGCGGACCCGCAGGAGGCGCTGGTCGACGCCGAGATCCGCAGCATGCTGGCCGACACGATCAACCGCATGTCGGACCGCGAGAAGACCGTCATCGTCCTCTACTACTTCGAGGGCATGACCCTCGCCCAGATCGGCGAGGTCCTCGGCGTCACCGAATCCCGCGTCTGCCAGATGCACACCAAGGCGGTCCTCGGCCTGCGCACGCGGATGACCGCTCGCACCCGGTAGGGCCCGCGAGGGAGCTCGCCGGCCCGCCGTCGTCGAGCACCGGCCGGGTTGGCGCACCGTCCGCCTGCACGTCTCCCGGTGCACCCGCCCCCTCCACCTGCACGTAATCGGGTGGCCCGCGCCTCCGCCTGCACGTTCTCGCGTGCGCCCGCGCCTCCACCTGCACGTCGTCGGGGACCCTCCGGGACGACGTGCAGTTATCCGCGACGCTGCGCCGGACGACGGGCAGTTGACCGTGACGCAGCGCCGGATGACGGGCAGTCGGCCGCGGCACCGCGCCGGCTGGCGTACGGCCACCTGACCCGCCGCCACCTGTCATCCACAGACCCCGCAAGATCGGCCCGCGCGGCCCCGGACGGACTCCCTACCGTCCCGTCCATGCATCGACGACTGCTGCCAGCGCCACCACCAGCGCCACTGCGAGAGCGCCTCGTGGCCCTGGCCGCCGTCCTCTGCGCGATCGCGCTCGTCGCCGGCCCGGCCCAGGCCAGACCCGTCCCGACCGCCGCCCCACCGACCACGTCGCTGCACGACGACTCGCGCCCGGACGCCGCCCAGACCCCGACGGCCGGTCCCGTCCGGCCGGTGCCCGGTGCGGTCGTCCGGCCCTTCGACCCGCCCGACCACCCCTACGGCCCGGGTCACCGGGGTGTCGACCTGGCCGCCGCCCCCGGCGACGCGGTCCGCGCCGTCCTGGCAGGCGACGTCACCTTCGCGGGCGACGTCGCCGGCGTTGGTTGGGTGACCGTCGACCACGGCGGTGGGCGGTCCACCACCTACGGCCCGGTCACGGCGACCGCCACCGCCGGCCAGCACGTGGTCGCCGGCGCCCGGGTGGCCGCGCTGTCCGACGGCGCCACCCACCTCGACTGGGGCGCTCGCCTGCACGGCGCCTACATCGACCCGCTGGACCTGCTGGTCCGCTGGTCGGCTCGCCTCACCCGGCTCCCGGCCGACGTCGGCCGCTGACCCGACGACCGCAGGGCTTGGGTGTGGACTCTTGTCCTCCTCCCAGAAAGACCGCCGCGCGTCGACCCACGGCCGACCCGTCGGTGGCAGCCCCCGACGGGGTGCATGTACCCTTCGGTGCCCGCCCGGCGACCACCGCGTCTCCGGGCGCGACGGCTGCTCGCGACCGCCACGTGCGGGACGGCGGCCACACATCACACAGCGTGCGGACGGGCCAGCGGTCCACCACATCGGTGGAGGCCCACCCGACCACACGACGACCGGCGCCGCGCGCGCCACGTCGTCCACGGGGTCAGGCACGTGCGCGAGGACCAACCGCGAACCCACAGAGGAGAACCCACCATGAGCGTCGTCACCGTGCGACAGCTGCTGGAGGCCGGCGTCCACTTCGGCCACCAGACCCGCCGCTGGAACCCCAAGATGAAGCGCTACATCTTCGGTGAGCGCAACGGCATCTACATCCTGGACCTCCAGCAGACCGTGGGTCTGCTCGAGCGCGCCTACCGGTTCGTCGAGGACACCGTCGCCGGCGGCGGCACCGTCCTCTTCGTCGGCACCAAGAAGCAGGCGCAGGAGGCCATCGAGCAGCAGGCGCTGCGCGTCGGCATGCCGTACGTCAACTTCCGCTGGCTCGGCGGGATGCTGACGAACTTCGAGACGATCAAGACCCGCCTCACCCGCCTGCGCGAGCTCGAGGACATGGTCAACGACGGCACGATCGAGCTCCTCACCAAGAAGGAGGGGCTGCTGCTCACCCGCGAGCTCGACAAGCTGCAGCGCAACCTCGGCGGGATCCGCTCGATGACGAAGCTGCCGTCGGCCATCTGGGTCGTCGACACCGTCAAGGAGCACATCGCCGTCGCCGAGGCCAACCGGCTCGGCATCCCCGTCGTCGCCGTGGTCGACACCAACTGCGACCCCGACGTCGTGGACTACGTGATCCCCGGCAACGACGACGCGATCCGCTCGGGCGCCCTCCTGACCCACCTGATGGCCGACGCCTGCGCCGCCGGGTACGCCCGCCGTGCCGCGCGCACCTCCGACGACGTCGTCGCCGAGCAGGCCGCCGCCGCGGCCTCGTCCACCCCGGACCAGCCCGAGGCCCCGACCCAGCCCGCCGCCGAGCCGCTGGCCGAGTGGGAGATCGCCCTGCAGCAGGAGGAGGCCGCCTCGGCCGCCGCCGCCGCGGGTGCCGCCGCAGCCGAGACCGCCGGTGCGGTCGAGACCCCCGAGGCCGAGCAGGCCGCCCAGCCCGCTGACGCCCAGCCGGAGCAGGCCGACCAGCCCGAGCAGGCCGCCCAGACCGAGCCGGACGCCCAGCCCGAGGGCGAGGCGTCGGACGACGCCGGCGCGAGCGCCTGACCCCTGACCACACCGCCACCCCGCACCGCCGGGCGGGGACGTCTCCACGCCCGGCCACAGGAGAACACCGATGAGTGACGTAACGATCACCGCCGCGGAGGTCAAGCAGCTCCGCGAGGCCACCGGCGCCGGCATGATGGAGTGCAAGAAGGCCCTCCAGGAGGCCGGCGGCGACTTCGAGAAGGCCGCTGACATCGTCCGCGCCAAGACCGGTCGCAAGGCCCAGGAGCGCGCCGGGGAGCGGACCGCCGCCGAGGGCTTGGTCCACGCGTACCTGCACACCCCCACGCCGGGCATGCCCGCCAAGGTCGGCGTGATGGTGCAGCTGCACTGCGAGACCGACTTCGTGGCCAAGGAGGACAGCTTCAAGCAGCTGGCCCAGGACATCGCCCTGCACATCGCGGCCTCCAAGCCGGTCGCGGTCTCCGAGGACGACGTCGACCCCGCCCTGATCGAGAAGGAGCGGGCCTTCGCCGCCCAGCAGGCCCGCGAGGAGGGCAAGCCGGACAACATCGTCGACAAGATCGTCGAGGGTCGGGTCAAGTCCATGCTGAAGGAGCAGGTGCTGCTCAACCAGCCGTTCGTCAAGAACCCCGACCAGACCATCGCCGACCTGATCACCGAGGCCAGCGCCCGGACGGGTGAGAAGATCGAGGTCGGCCGGTTCACCCGGTTCCAGATCGGCTAGCGACCCCGGACGTCCAGACCACGCCCGCCCCGACGGGGCGGGCGTCGTCGTGCCAGCCCCGAGCTACCAGCCCCGCCCCGGCCAGCCCCGCCCCGGCCAGCCCGCCCCGCCAGCCAGCCCCGTCGTGTCGACCCCGTCGACGTCTGCGTAGGATCACCACGCGCCCACCACCGAAGGTCACCGCCGATGTCTGCCTACTCCCGCGTCCTGCTGAAGCTGTCCGGCGAGACGTTCGCCGACGAGTCCGCGTCGATCTCCCCGACGATCGTGGGGGACCTGGCCGACCAGCTCGTCGAGGTCAGCGAGATGGGGGTGCAGATCGGGGTCGTGGTGGGCGGCGGCAACATCCTCCGCGGCGCCTCGATGTCGGCGACGGGGATGGACCGGTCCTCAGCGGACCACATGGGGATGCTCGCGACGGTCATCAACGCCCTCGCGCTGCAGGACGCCTGTGAGAAGCGGGGCACCCCGACGCGGGTGCAGTCCGCCGTGGCGATGCAGGAGCTCGCCGAGCCCTACATCCGCCGCCGGGCGATCCGCCACCTCGAGAAGGGCCGGATCGTCATCTTCGGCGCCGGCCTCGGCGCGCCCTACTTCTCGACGGACACCGCCGCCGCCCAGCGGGCCCTCGAGATCGGCGCCGAGGCGATCTTCAAGGGCACCAAGGTCGACGGCGTGTACGACGCCGACCCGGCGCTCAACCCCGACGCCAAGCGCTACGAGCGCCTCGACTACATCACCGTGCTGCAGGACGGCCTGAAGGTGATGGACGCGACCGCCATCAGCCTGTGCATGGACAACGGGCTCCCGATCGTCGTCTTCGACATGCTCACCAAGGGGAACATCCGCCGGGCCGTCTCCGGCGAACCGATCGGCACGATCGTCAGCTGACCGGCGGCCCGTGGAGGGGCTGACGTGACGGCGACCCGACCGAACGGGCAGGATGGGTGGCCCTCCGGGGACGCCGGGGGACCCGATCGACCAGCAGAGCAGAGGATGACGCCGCCGTGATGGACGAGATCCTGGACGACGCCGAGCAGCGCATGGACGGCGCCGTCACCCACACCCGCGAGGAGTTCGCGAAGATCCGCACGGGTCGGGCCAACCCGACCCTGCTGACCGACCTGCCCGTGCAGTACTACGGCTCGACGACCCCCCTCCAGCAGATCGCGGGCGTCACCGCCCCCGAGCCGCGGATGCTGCTCATCAACCCCTACGACCGCAACGCGATGTCCGACATCGAGAAGGCGATCATCGGGAGCGACCTCGGCCTCAACCCGTCGAACGACGGCACGGTCATCCGGGTCGTGCTGCCCGAGCTGACCGAGGAGCGCCGCAAGCAGTTCGTCAAGGTCGCCCGGGAGCGGGCGGAGGAGGGGCGGATCGCGATCCGCAACTCCCGCCGGTCGGCGAAGAGCGACCTCGAGGACCTCGAGAAGGAGGGTGAGATCTCCGAGGACGAGCTGCGCCGGGCCGAGGACGACCTCCAGAAGCGCACCGACGCGGCGATCAAGCGCATCGACGAGCTCCTCGAGGCGAAGGAGGCCGACCTGCTGGAGGTCTGAGGACCACCGGCGGACGCCATGGCTGCGACCGACCCCACCGGCGACGTCCCGGCGGCCGCGACGCCCCGGGGAGGGCGCAACCTCCCCGTCGCGATCGGCGTCGGGCTGGCCCTCGCGACCGCGTTCATCGGGTCGCTGCTGATCCACCCCCTCGTCTTCCTCACGTTCGTGGCCGTCAACCTGGTGGTGGCGCTGTACGAGCTCGACGAGGCGTTCGCCACCGCGCGCGCCGGAGCCCGGCCGCCGACGGCCGTGGCCGCGGCGGCCCTGCCGGTGATGCTGTTCGGCAGCTGGGCGTGGGGCGGCGACGCGATCGTGGCGGGGCTGTTCGGCGGCATGATCGCCGGGTTCGGTGCGGTGATGATCACCCACCAGCGCGGCCAGGCCGTCGACCGGATCGGCGGGCTGGCCGTCCAGCTGCTGTGGGTCAACGGCTTCGCGAGCTCCCTCGGGCTGCTGCTCGCCCGCGACGAGGGCTACTGGTACGTCCTCGCCGGGGCCGGCCTCGCGATCACCAACGACATCGGCGCGTACGCCTTCGGGCGCAACTTCGGCCGCACCCGCATGGCGCCGGGCATCAGCCCGGCCAAGAGCTGGGAGGGGTTCGCCGGCGCCCTCGCCACGACCGTCGTGATGGCGCTGGTCGTCACCGCCCAGCTGGTCCCCGGCGTCACGCCGGTGAGCGCCGTGGTGCTCGCGCTCGCCGTCGCCGTCGCCGCCACCCTGGGCGACCTGGCCGAATCCATGGTCAAGCGGGATCTGGGCGTGAAGGACCTGGGCACCATCTTCCCGGGCCACGGCGGCGTCATGGACCGCGTCGACGGCCTGCTGTTCGCGCTGCCGACCACCCACCTCGTCCTCCAGGCCTTCGGGATCTGATCACATGACCGCTGCCGACCCCTACACCGCGGGCGGGCTCGACGCCCTCCTCGGCGACCAGCCGCGGTACCGCCGCGACCAGGTCGCCGCCTGGCTCGCCAAGGGCGTCGACGACCCCCAGGCGATGACGAACCTGCCGACGGCGTTGCGGGAGCGGCTCGGCGCGGCGATGGACGACCCGCCGCGCATCCTGCAGGTCTCTGAGGCCGATGGCGGCCTGACCCGCAAGGTCCTCCTGTCCTGCGGCTCGGGGGATCGGGCCGAGGCCGTCGAGAGCGTCCTCATGCTGTACCCGCCGTCCTCCGAGCGCCTCGCCGGGGCCGACTCCACCCCGCCCAGCGGGCGGGCGACGGTGTGCATCTCGACCCAGGCGGGCTGTGCGATGGGCTGCCCGTTCTGCGCCACCGGGCAGATCGGCTTCCGGCGCCAGCTCACCGTCGGGGAGACAGTCCGGCAGGTCACGGTGATGCAGCGCCTGCTGGCCGGCGAGCTCGGCGCCGACGGCGGGACGCCGCTGCCGGACGGCGCGCCCGACCACGTCACCAACGTCGTGTTCATGGGCATGGGGGAGCCGCTCGCCAACCTCGACGTGACCCTCGAGGCGGTCCGGTGGCTGCACGGGCCCTTCGGGCTGTCGGCCCGGTCGATCACCGTCTCCACCGTCGGGCTGGTGCCCGGCATCCGCCGCCTCCAGGCCCTGGACCTGCCGATCACCCTGGCGGTCAGCCTGCACGCCCCCGACGACGACCTCCGCGACGACCTGGTCCCGATCAACCGGACCCACCCCCTCGCCGAGCTCCTCGCGGCTACGCGGGACTACCTCGAGGCGACCGGACGCCGCGTCACCTTCGAGTACGTGATGATCGACGGCGTCAACACCTCCACCGCGCAGGCGGCGACGCTGCGGGACCTGCTGACCCGGCACATGCCCGCCGGGGCGTCCCACGTCAACCTGATCCCGATGAACCCGACGCCGGCGGTGCCGTGGCACGCCCCGCCGATCGCCGCGCAGCAGGCCTTCGCCGACGTGCTCGGCACGGCGGGGATCTCCACCACCATCCGGGCCAACCGGGGCGACGAGATCGACGCGGCCTGCGGCCAGCTCTACGCCAACTACACCGCAGCCAGCGGCCGCACGCTGCCCGTGGCGGTGGGCGCCGCCGAGCGGATCAGCGGCCGCACCTCGTGAGGACCGTCGCGGTCGTCGGGTCGACCGGATCGATCGGCACCCAGACCCTCGACGTCGTCGCCCGGCACCCCGACCGGTTCCGGGTGATCGCGCTCGCCTGCGGGCGCAGCGAGGAGGTCATCGCCCAGGCCCGCGCCACCGGCGCGGCGCTGGTCGGCGTCGCCGACGCCGACGCGGCGCGGGTGGTGCGGGAGGCGCTCCCGGACGTGGAGGTCGTCGACGGCGAGGGGGCGGCCACCGCCGTGGCGGGCTGCGGCGCCGACATCGTCGTCAACGGCGTGGACGGCAGCCAGGGGCTCCGACCGACCCTCGCCGCCCTCGCCGCCGGCAGCCGGCTGGCGCTCGCGAACAAGGAGTCGCTGATCGTCGGCGGGGACCTGGTCCGCGCCACCGCGGCCGACCGCGACCAGATCGTCCCGGTCGACTCCGAGCACTCCGCGCTCGCCCAGTGCCTCCGCGGCGGCCGCGCCGAGGAGGTCGCCCGCCTGGTGATCACCGCCTCAGGCGGCCCCTTCCGCGGACGCACCCGCGCCGAGCTGGGCGCGGTCACCGTCGACGAGGCCCTCGACCACCCGACCTGGGACATGGGCCCGCTGATCACGATCAACTCGGCCAGCCTCGCGAACAAGGCGCTCGAGGTCATCGAGGCCCACCTGCTCTTCGAGGTCCCGTACGACCGGATCGAGGTGGTGGTCCACCCCCAGTCGATCGTCCACTCGATGGTGGAGTTCGTCGACGGGGCGACGATCGCGAAGCTCAGCCCGCCGGACATGCGCCTGCCGATCCAGCTGGCGCTGAGCTGGCCGGACCGCCTCGGCCACGCCCCGGCGCGCATGGACTGGACCACCGCGCAGTCCCTCACCTTCGAGCCCCTCGACCACGACACCTTCCCGATGGTCCGCCTGGCGGTCCAGGCCGGCCGGGCCGGCGGGACGGCGCCCGCGGCGTACAACGCGGCCAACGAGGAGGCCGTCGCCGCGTTCCTCGACCGGCGGCTGGGTTTCCTCGGCATCGCCGACGTCGTCGCGGCAACCTTGGGACGACATGAGGCACAGCCCGTCGAGAGCCTCGAGCAGGTCCTGGCCGCCGAGGCCGACGCCCGCCGGGACGCGCGCCGGCACATCGCCCGCGCCGGGTGAGCTCGCGCCCCGTGACCTGACCGCGGCCGCACCGCGAGGAGCCCCCCGTTGTTCGTAGTGCTGTTCATCGCCGTGATCGCCTTCGCGATCATGGTCCACGAGTTCGGCCACTTCATCACCGCGAAGGCCTTCGGGATGCGGGTGACGGAGTTCTTCGTCGGGTTCGGGCCGCGCATCTGGTCGACCCGCCGCGGCGAGACCGAGTACGGCGTGAAGGGCATCCCCGCAGGCGGCTACGTGAAGATCACCGGGATGACCCCGTACGAGGAGGTCGACCCGGCCCACGACGGCGCGCTGTTCTACCAGCAGGCCCCGTGGAAGCGGTTCATCGTGCTGGTCGCCGGGTCGGCCACCCACTTCGTCCTGGCGGTCCTCCTGCTGCTCGGCGCGTTCTGGTTCATCGGCGACCCCGTCGCGACGAACGTCATCGCGGCGGTCAGCGAGGACAGCCCCGCCGCGGCGGCCGAGCTCGCGGCGGGGGACCGGATCGTCGCGGTGGACGGCACCTCGACGGGATCCTTCGACGAGGTGTCCGCGCTGGTCCGCGAGGCCCCCGGCGAGGACGTGGTCCTGACCGTGGAGCGCGGCGGTGAGACCCTCGAGGTGCCGGCGACGCTCGCGTCGGCCCACCCCGACGACGGCGAGGAGATCGGCTTCCTCGGCGTCGCGCCCGAGGCGGAGAACCGGGGGCTCGGCTTCACCGGGGCCGTGGACGAGACCTTCACCGGCAACCGGTCGATCTGGCGGGTCACCGGCCAGACCGTGTCGGGTCTGACCCAGGTGTTCAGCCCCACCGGGCTCGCCGACTTCTTCGCGTCGGTCGACGACGACGGCCCGCGGGACGAGAACTCCATCACCAGCCTGGTCGGCGCCGCGCAGATCACCAACGAGCTGGGCCAGCAGGGCGAGCTGCTCGTCGTCTTCGGCGTCCTCGCGCAGCTCAACATCGTGCTCGGCCTGCTGAACATGCTGCCGCTCCCACCCCTCGACGGCGGGCACGTCGCGATCATGCTCGTCGAGGAGACCGTGAACGGCGTCCGCCGGCTGCGGGCGCCGAAGGACGCGCCGCGCCGCCCGAGGTTCCACCTGAACCCGAACGTGGTCACCCCGATCGCGCTGCTGGTGCTCGCGTTCTTCATCGTGCTGAGCGGCACCGCGCTCTACCTCGACATCACCAGCCCGGCGTCGGAGATCATCCAGTAGCGGCCCCGCCCCCCGGCCAGCAGTCGCCGAGGGGCAGCAGCCGGGCGTGCTCGACGAAGGCCATCTGGCCGGCGGCCCAGGACAGGCGGTGGCCGAGGGACTCGCACCGCAGGACCTGCCGGCCGACGTCCTCGGCGTCGAGCCCGCGCTCGCGGGCCCCGGCGGCGACCGCCCGCCCGTGGTCCACCACGACGGCCAGCGCGCGGGTCAGCGGCCCCTCCCCGCCCTCGTCGCTGAACGCCGGGCCGGTCGTCACGACGTCGTCGGCGTCGATGTCGTAGGGCACGATCGTCGTCAGGACCGACGCGTCGGCGTCATCGTCGGACGACGCCTCCGCCCGGTGCACGACGATGACCCGCTGGCGGAGGTCCGCGCCGGGTCCGAGGACCGGTGGGATCGGGTCGTCGAGCGACCACGCCCGACCGGAGAGGGACATGGCGACGCGGTCCGCGCCCAACCCCGCCACCAGCGCCCCCACCTCGATGACCGCGTCCAGGTGGGCGCCGTGGTCGAAGGGGCGGAGGGTGGCGAGGACGAGGGGGTCGTCGCCGGAGAAGGCGACCAGGGACGGCCGCACGCCGGTGCCGGCCTCGAGGTCGGTGATGGCCAGGTCGATGAGCAGGCGGGTCTGTGACGCCCAGGTCGTGGCGGTGCTGTCGGGTTCGCGCATGGCCCGACCTTGACCGATCCGGTCCGCCCCGCGCGGACCGATGTCCGAGAGCTGTGGACAACCCGCTTGCGGGGTCGGCCGCCTGCGGGCCTGGGTACCGTGGGAGCACCATGGCGAAGTCCCTCCCCGTCCTGCCCACCACCCCGCAGCAGGCTGCCCACCACCAGCCGCCGGCACGCCGCGAGACGCGGCAGATCGACGTCGGCGGCGTGGCCGTCGGCGGTGGCGCGCCGGTCAGCGTGCAGTCGATGACGACGACGCAGACCCACGACGTCAACGCCACCCTCCAGCAGATCGCGGCGTTGAACGCCGCCGGCGTCGACATCGTCCGCGTCGCGGTCCCGCGGCAGGAGGACGCCGACGCCCTGGCCGCCATCGCGGCCAAGTCGACCGTGCCGGTCGTCAGCGACATCCACTTCCAGTGGAAGTACGCGATGGCCGCGATCGACGCGGGCGTCGCGAAGGTCCGCATCAACCCCGGGAACATCCACAAGGCCGGGGACACCTCGAAGGTGAAGGTGATCGGCGACGCGGCCAGGGAGCGCGGCATCCCGATCCGCATCGGCGTCAACGGCGGGTCGCTCGAGAAGCGGCTGCTCGTCAAGCACGGCGGCGTGACCCCCGAGGCGCTGGTCGAGTCCGCGATGGACGAGGTCGCGATCCTCCACGACGTCGGGTTCGGCGACATCGCGATCAGCGTCAAGCACTCCGATCCGTGGGTGATGATCCAGACGTACCGGCTGCTGGCCGACCAGACCGACCACCCCCTCCACCTCGGCGTCACCGAGGCCGGCCCCAAGGGCACCGGCACGCTAAAGTCCGCCGTCGGGATCGGCACCCTCCTGGCGGAGGGGATCGGGGACACCATCCGCGTGTCCCTCTCCGCCGACCCGGTCGAGGAGGTCAAGGCCGGCATCGGCATCCTCGAGTCCCTCCACCTGCGCGAGCGCGGGCTCGACGTCGTGTCCTGCCCCTCCTGCGGCCGGGCCGAGGTCGACGTCTACACCCTCGCCGAGAACGTGCAGAAGGGGCTCGAGGGCATCGACGTCCCGCTCCGCGTCGCGGTGATGGGGTGCGTCGTGAACGGGCCGGGCGAGGCGCGGGAGGCCGACCTCGGCGTCGCCGCCGGCAAGGGCAAGGGGCAGATCCTGAAGAAGGGCGAGGTGCTGTTCACCGTCGCCGAGGACGACATCGTCGAGACGCTCGTCCACTTCGCCACCGAGATGGCCGACGAGATCCGGGCCGAGCGCGGCGAGGGCGACCCCGCCGTCATCGCGTGACCGGCGAGGGGCTGCTCGCGGACCTCGCCACCGCCACCGAGATCGCCGCCGCGGCGGCCTCCGAGGCGCTCGCGTGGTTCCACCGCGACGTCGAGTGGGTCGAGAAGTCCTCGGCCACCGACCTGGTCAGCGACGCCGACCGAGCCGTCGAGCAGCTGATCGTCGGGCGGCTCCACGACGCGTTCGCCGCCGACGACGTGGTGGGGGAGGAGGGGACCGACGTCGACGGCACGGCCCGCGACGGCGCGCGGTGCTGGTACGTCGACCCGATCGACGGCACGACGAACTTCCTCAAGCGCCTGCCGCTCTGGGGCATCTCGATGGGGCTGGCCGACGCCGACGACACCCTCCTCGCCGGCGTGGTCGTCCTCCCCGTCACCGGTGAGGTGTTCACCGCCGCCCGCGGGCACGGGGCGTGGCGCAACGGCGTGCCGATCCGCTGCTCGGACGTCGACCGGCTGGACCGGACCCTCATCACCTACGCCCTCGCCGGGGATCGCGGCTCGTGGGGCCCGGCCATCGCCCAGGGTGCGCTGGCGCTGGCCGCGACGGCGCTCGGCACCCGCATGCAGGGCTGCAGCGTGGCCGACCTCACCTCGGTCGCCATGGGCCGCATCGACGCGACGATCGGCGGCGGCATGAGCAAGTGGGACGTCGCCGCCGGCCTGCTGATCGCCGCCGAGGCCGGGGTGCGGATCACCACCCCGGACGGGGCCCCGTCGACCGGTCCCGACGATGCGTTCGTGGCCAGCCCGCCGGCGGTCCACGACGCGATCCGCGCGGTGCTGGCCGACGCGGGGGCGCTGCCCGGCGGTTGACCCGCCCCCGACTGCCCACCTCTGGGCGACGTCCGGGGACCCTGCTACTGTGTCGGGTTGCTAGCCGCCCCGGCGGCTGGGTGGCTTGACAACTGACAGGCTGACAACCGACCGGGTGCGATGCGAAGTGGGCGATTGCCGCCCGCTTCTTCCATTTCAGGCACCGACACACCGGAAGGGAGCGAGATGGCCAGCCACCCTGGGGGCTTGGGCCCCCAGACCCCCGGACCCGCGCCCTCCGGGCCAGTGGTGTCCTCGGGCGCGGACCCGAGCGACACCGTCGACCACCTCGTGCGCCCGCTGGTGGAGGGGCGCGGACTCGACCTCGTCGATGTCGCGGTCAAGGGCGGCGGATCCCGCACGCGGGTCCGCGTCGTCGTCGACCGGAAGGGCGGGGTCGACCTGGCGACCTGCCAGGACCTGTCCCGCGAGCTCGGCCGCGCCCTCGACGACGAGGACCCGATCGCCGGCCGCTACACCCTCGAGGTGACGTCGCCGGGGACCGACTGGCCCCTCACCGACCAGCGGTCCTTCGACCGGGTCGAGGGGCGGGTCGTCAAGGCCATCCTGCGGACCGGGGAGGACACCACCCGCGAGGTGGTGGGCACCGTCACCGGTGCCGGTCCCACGTCCGCGGTCCTGACCGATGCCGACGGCGAGGACCACGACGTGGCCTACGACGTGATCCTGAAGGCGACCCAGGAGCTGCCCTGGTGACCGCAGGTGCCGCCCACGAGACGCTCTCCGAGGAGGGGACGAGAACACCATGAACGTCGAGATCGGTGCCCTGCAGGCGATCGCACGCGAGAAGAACCTCTCCTTCGAGACCGTCCTCGAGGCCATGGAGGGGGCGCTCGCCAACGCCTACAAGCGGAGCAACTCAGATGCCGAGGAGGCCCGGGTCGTCATCGACCGGGGCAACGGTGAGGTGACGGTGTTCGCCCAGCGCCTCGACGAGGACGGCAACGTCGTCGACGAGTGGGTCGACACGCCGGCGGACGCCGGTGGTCGGATGATCGCCCAGACCGTCAAGCAGGTCCTCACCCAGCGGCTGCGCGAGGCCGAGCGGGAGCTGACCTACGGCGAGTACTCCGGCAAGCAGGGCGACCTGGTCACCGGCACCATCCAGATCCACGACAACCGCGTCGTCGTGCTCGACCTCGGCAACGCCGAGGCGGTCCTGCCCGTCGCCGAGCAGGTCGCCACCGAGCGCTACGAGCACGGGGCGCGCATGCGCGCGATCGTCACCGAGGTCCGCAAGTCGATGAAGGGGCCCCAGATCATCGTCAGCCGGTCCCACCCGGACCTGGTCGCATCGCTGTTCCGCCTCGAGGTCCCCGAGATCGAGGCCGGCACCATCGAGATCCGCGGCGTCGCCCGCGAGGCCGGCTACCGGACCAAGATCGCCGTCGCGACCCACGACCCCGCCGTCGACCCGGTCGGCGCCTGCGTCGGGCCGAAGGGCACGCGGGTCCGCTCGATCGTCGAGGCGCTCAACCAGGAGAAGATCGACATCGTCACCTGGTCCGCCGAGCCGGCGCAGCTGGTGGCCAACGCCCTCAGCCCGGCGAAGGTGTCCGAGGTCTACCTCTACCCCGAGGACCAGACCGCCCTCGTCGTCGTGCCCGACTACCAGCTGTCCCTCGCCATCGGGCGGGAGGGCCAGAACGCGCGGCTCGCCGCCCGCCTGACCCGCTGGCGGATCGACATCAAGTCCGAGACGCAGTTCGCCGAGGAGCAGGCCGCGTTCCAGGCGGCCCTCGACCGCGGTGAGATCGACGAGTACGGCAACCCGATCGAGCCCGGCGCCGACACCGGGGAAGCGACGGCGCCGGTCGAGGAGTAAGGTTGGGACAGGGCTAGCGCGGTCGCGGCGACGGCTCATCGGGCCCCGTCCGACCCGGAGAACCCAGACAGCACCCATCCCACCCTCGGGAGGCGCCCCGCAGGGTGGGTTCGTGCGCTTCCCGGCCCACCAGACATCCCCCGCGCAGCTGGCGCGAACCCCATCACCCAGGAGTGGTCCCACTGAGCAAGGTCCGCATCTACGAACTCGCCAAGGAGACAGGGCTCTCCAACAAGGAGGTCCTCGACCGCCTCGGCGAGCTCGGCATCGAGGCGAAGTCCCACTCGTCCTCGCTGTCCCAGGGCGACGCCCTCCGCTTCCGCGAGAGCCTCGGGAAGGCCAAGGAAGAGGCGCAGCGCGCCGAGCTCGAGCGCGCCCGCCGGGAAGCCGAGGAGTACGAGCGCGCCATGAACGAGGCGAAGCCCAAGGAGCGGACCGCCAGCCGCATCCTGCCGCCCCACATGCGCAAGGCCCAGCAGGTCGAGGCACCAGCCCACCCGGCGCAGCCGGCTGCGCGCGTCATGCGTCCGCCGGTCCAGCCCTTCCGCCCCTCCGAGGGCGGCGGGGCGAGCGTCGGCGGGGACGACGGGGCCGCCGACGCGGCGCCCGCCCGCCCGGCCGCGCCGCCGGCCGCCGCCCCAGCCCGCCCGCAGGGTGCGCCGCCGCAGCGGCCGACCGGTCCGCCGGCGGCCCAGCCCGTCGCGCGCCAGCAGCCGGCGGACGCACCGGAGAGCACCCCGACGCCGCAGCAGCAGCCGGGCATCCCCCAGCCGCTCGACCCGCGCCAGGCCGCGGCACGGGCCCGCCAGGGCGTCGTGTACCGGCCAGGCGAGCGCCCGGCACCGCAGCAGCCCGCTGCCCGTGCCCCGCAGGACCAGCGCCAGGGCACCAGCTCGCGTGACGTCCGCGCCCCCCAGCAGCCGCCGCAGCAGGCCCCGGCCGACGGGCCGCGTCCCGGCGTGGCGACCAGCGGTCCGCCCCGGCCCGGCGAGTCGACCATCCCCGCGCGCATGCTCCGCGGCCAGCCGGTCGAGCCGAAGCGGCGCGTCGAGACCAACCTGCCGAAGGAGGGGTCGGGCAAGCGCTCGATCCCGCCACCGCTGAAGGCCGCCCCGAAGGACGGCCCCAGCCGACCCGGCGCCCCCGGACGTCCGCGTCCCGGCGGCGGTCCCGCCCGTCCCGGCGGCGGTCCGGGTCGTCCGGGCGGTGCGCCTGGTGCCGACCCCGGCCGCGGTCGCGGTCGCAAGGGCAAGAAGCGCCGCGGCGACCTGAGCCCCCAGGAGCAGTTCGAGCAGGAGAACCGCCCGCGTCGCGGCCGCAAGAAGAAGGAAGCGGTCAAGGCGAACGTGGAGGGTCCCGTCGACGTCGTCCCCGGCGTCACGGTCAACGAGTTCGCCAGGCTGATCGGCGTCAACGCCGTCGACATCGTCGCCGTGCTGTTCCGCATGGGCGAGATGGTCACCGTGACCCAGTCGATGTCGAACGACCTGATCGAGCTCGTCGCCGCCGAGATGGACGCCGACATCCACTTCATCGACGCCGAGGACCAGTTCTTCGGCGAGGAGGAGCAGGACGACCCCGCCGACCTCGTGGACCGCCCGCCGGTGGTCACGGTCATGGGTCACGTCGACCACGGCAAGACCCTGCTGCTCGACTCCATCCGCAACGCGGACGTGGTCAGCGGCGAGGCCGGCGGCATCACCCAGCACATCGGTGCCTACCAGGTCACCCGCGACGGCCGGAAGATCACCTTCATCGACACCCCGGGTCACGAGGCGTTCACCGCCATGCGCGCCCGCGGTGCGTCCGTGACGGACGTGGCGATCCTCGTGGTCGCCGCCGACGACGGCGTGAAGCCGCAGACGGTCGAGGCGATCGACCACATCAAGGCGGCCGAGGTGCCGCTGATCGTGGCGGTCAACAAGATCGACAAGGAGGGGGCGGACCCCGTCCGCGTCCGGACCCAGCTGACCGAGCACGACCTGATCGCCGAGGAGTTCGGCGGGCAGACGACGTTCGTCGACGTGTCGGCGATGACCGGTCAGAACCTGGACGAGCTCCTCGACCTCATCCTCCTGCAGGCCGACGTCGAGGAGACCAAGGCCAACCCGGACCGCGAGGCCCGCGGCACGGTCATCGAGGCCAACCTCGACCGCGGTCGCGGTGCCGTCGCCACCGTCCTGGTGCAGAACGGCACCCTCAACATCGGGGACAACCTCGTGGCCGGCGTGGCCAGCTGCAAGGTCCGCGCGATGTTCGACGACAACGGCGAGCGGGTCGAGCACGCCGAGCCGGCCAAGCCGGTGCAGGTGCTCGGCTGGTCCGACGTGCCAGACGCCGGCGACGAGTTCCGCGTCGTCGAGGACGAGCGGACCGCCCGCGACATCGCCGAGGACCGCGCCAGCCGCGCCCGGAAGGAGGAGCTGGCCAACCGCCCCCGCCTCACCCTGGAGAGCCTGGGCGACGCGGTGCAGGAGGGTCAGCTGACCCACCTGAACCTGGTCGTGAAGGGCGACGTGTCCGGCACCGTCGAGGCGGTCGCCGCCGAGATGGACAAGCTCGACGTCGAGGGCGTCCGGACCCGCATCATCCGCAAGGGCGTGGGTGCGGTCACCAACGACGACGTCAACCTGGCCGCGACGTCGGACGCGATCATCATCGCGTTCAACGTGCGGCCCGAGGCGAACGCCCGGGAGACGATCGACGAGACCGGCGTGGACCTGCGCCAGTACTCGATCATCTACAAGGCGATCGAGGACATCGAGGCCGCCGTCCGCGGCCTGCTGGCCCCGACCTTCGAGGAGGTCGTGGTCGGCCGCGCCGAGGTCCGCGAGATCTTCAAGGTCCCGCGCGCCGGCTTCGTCTTCGGCTCCTACGTCACCGACGGCACGATCCGCCGGAACGCCTCGGTCCGCGTCGTGCGCGACAGCGTCGTCGTGGCCGACGACACGATCGCGTCGCTCCGCCGCTTCAAGGACGACGTCACCGAGGTGTCGTCCGGCTACGAGTGCGGCATCGGCCTGGACAAGTTCCAGGACATCAAGGTCGGCGACGAGTTCGAGGTCTACACCGAGCGCGAGGTCGAGCGGACCTGACCATCGACACCACGACGGCCGGCCGCTTGAGCGGCCGACCGTCGTCGTCGGGGGAGCGGGGGTCCGCCCCGCGCTAGACGGTCGCGGGCAGGCGCCGTCCCGCGGCGTTCAGCGCCCGCACGACGGTGTCCAGGGTCGCCGCCGCCTCGTCGTGGTCGACCTGGCAGGTGCCGGCGTTGCGGTGCCCGCCGCCGCCGAAGCGCAGCATCAGGTCGCCGATGTCCGCCGCCGAGGAGCGGTCCACGATCGACTTGCCGACCGCCAGCACGGTGTTCTGCTTCGCCCGGCCCCACATCACGTGGACCGACACGGTCGCCTCGGGGAACAGCGCGTAGACCATGAAGCGGTTGCCGGCGTGGATGACCTCCTCCTCGCGGAGGTCCAGGACGACCACGTCACCCTCGACCCGGGCGACCCGGCGGAGCTGCGCGGTGAAGGCCTCGGACTGCGCGCGGTACAGCTCCACGCGCTCGGCGACGTCGGGGAGGGTCAGGATCTCCTCCACCGTGTGGTTCCGGCAGTAGTCGATGAGCTGCATCATCAGGTCGTAGTTCGACACGCGGAACTGCCGGAAGCGGCCCAGGCCGGTGCGGGCGTCCATCAGGAAGTTGAGGAGCGTCCAACCCTCGGCGTGGAGGATCTCCTCGACGTCGTAGGCCGCGGAGTCCGCCTTGTCGACCGCCTCCATCATCTCCGGCGAGATGGTCGGGAAGCGCGCCGCACCGCCGTAGTGGTCGAAGACCACGCGGGCCGCCGACGGGGCGTCGGGGTCGATGACGTGGTTGTCGCGCTCACCCACCCGGGTCGTCTCGGACCGGTGGTGGTCGAAGACCAGCCCGGCCCGCGGGTCGTAGGGGAGGTTCGTGGTGATGTCGCGCTCGGACATCTCGACCACGCCGTCCTGGACGTCCTTCGGGTGCACGAACAGGATCTCGTCGATCAGTCCGAGCTCGGTCAGGAGCACGGCGCACACCAGGCCGTCGAAGTCGCTCCGGGTCACCAGTCGGTGGGCCATGGGGTGGTTCCTCTCACAGTCGGTCCTGGGGGTCTTCCTCGGCAGGACGTCGCCGACCCTTAGCTCCGGACGTGGACCGGTGACGTGCGCCGCCCCGGTCGACCGATATATGGTCACCCAGGAGACGTGATGGAGGAGGTGGCGGGCGCGGGTCCACTGGCCGAGGGGGAGGTGCCCCCGATCCGCTTCGCCCAGGCACGCGGTGCCAGGCTGGCCTACCAGCGGTTCGGGGCCGGGTCGGAGACAGTCGTGGCGATCCCGCCGACCGCCCAGAACATCGAGGTGTCCTGGGAGCGCCCCGAGATCCGCGGGATGTTGACGCGCTTCGCGTCCTTCTGCACCTACCTGCACTTCGACAAGCGCGGAACCGGGTGCAGCGACCGGCGCAGCCGTGTCGCCGACGTCGACGAGCGGGTCGAGGACCTCCGGGCGGTGATGGACGACGCCGGCATCGGGCGCGCCCACCTCTTCGGGTCCTCCGAGGGGGGGCCGATGACGCTGCTGTTCGCCGCCACCTACCCCGACCGGGTCGCCAGCGTGATGCTGTTCGGCTCCGGCGCCTCGCTGCACCCCGCCGACCTGTCCGAGCAGGAGCTCGCCGAGCTGCGGACGGTGCACCGCCTGTTCGCCGCGGCGTGGGGCACGCCAGAGTCGCCCGTCGCGCACGCCTTCGCGCCCAGCCTGGTGGCCGCCGACCCGTCGTTCGTCGAGTGGCACCAGCGCTACGAACGCGTCGCAGCCAGCCAGGACTCGCTGCGGGACCTCCTCGAGCTGTCCATCCACATGGATGCTCGTGAGGTCCTCCCCGCCCTCGCGGTGCCCGTCATGGTCATCCACCGCACCGAGGACCGCGTCGTCTCGGTCGAGCGCGGTCGCGAGGTGGCGGAGGCCGTCCCGGACGCGGTCCTCCTCGAGCAGCCCGGTGTGGACCACTTCGCCTACGCGGGTGATGTCGACGGGTGGATGGACGCCTACGAGCGGTTCGTGACCGGCCAGGTCCGCTCGACCCGCGTGGCCGCCGCCACCCCACCGGCTGTCCGGATCCTCACCCTCGGGCGCTTCGCCGCCACCGTCGACGGCGACGAGGTGCCGGTCAGCGCGTGGGGCTCGCGGCTCGCGCGGCAGCTGTGCAAGCGGCTGGTGGCCGCCCGGGGGTGGCCGGTGACCCGCGAGGAGCTGTTCGACCTGCTGTGGCCGGACGAGGTGGATCGCCGCAGGTTGGGCGCGAGGCTGTCGGTGCAGCTGTCCACGGTGCGGCGCGTGCTGCGCGGCGGGGTCATCGCCGACCGCGAGACCGTCCGCCTCGACCTCGAGCAGGTCGTCACCGACCTGGAGGACCTCCACCGGGCGACCGACGACGCGGGGACCCTGGACACCTACACCGGTGAGTTCCTGCCCGAGGACCGCTACGAGGGCTGGGCGGAACCGGTGCGTGAGGCGGCCCGCTCACGGGCGGCTGACGCCGCCCGCCGGCTGCTCGCGGAGGCGATCGCCACCGGCGCCACCGGCCGCGCGGGGGACCTGGCCCGCCGCCTCCTGTCACTGGACCGCTACGACGAGGCCGCCCACCGCGCGCTGGTCCGCCTCGCGGCGGGCGACGGCGGGTTGGAAGCGGCCCGGCGCGCCCACGACGCGTGGGCGGCGGCCATGGCGGAGCTCGACCTGCCGGTCCCGTCCCTCGCCGACGTGATCGGCAGCTGAGGAACGTCCGGCGGACCTGAAGGTTCTCCGAAGGGTGCCCGTGCACGGTCCGCGCATGGACACCACGACAACCCCGGCCCGGAGCCCCGAGGTCATCGCACCCGGCTCCGGGCACCACCTGCACTTCCTCAACCACCTGGCCACGGTCAAGGTCAGCGCCGGCGAGCTCGGCGCGATGAGCGCCATCGAGTTCACCGCCCCCCGCGGCTTCGGCCCGCCGCTGCACCGCCATCGCGACGAGGACGAGCTGTTCGTCATGCTCGACGGCCGCATCGACTGCACCGCGGGTGCACGCCGGCTGACCGCCGAGGAGGGGGCGGTGGTCATGTTGCCGAGCGGCGTGCCCCACACCTTCCAGGTGCTGAGCGACACCGCCCGGTTCATCTGCGTGACCGCCTCCCGGACCGCCGCGCCGACCTTCGACCGGATGGTGGTCGCCCTCGGCGTCGCGACCGACGTCCCGACCATCCCGACCGCCGCCTACATCGACGCCGCCCACGTGGCCGACGTCTGCGCCGCCCACGGCATCGACGTCGTCGGTCCGCCGCCGGCCGCGCTGCCGGCCGAGCCGGTGGGGGAGGTGCGCTGATGGCCGAGGACCGACGGTCCCGTCCCCGGCCATCCCCCTCGCGGATGGCGGTCGGCGTCGCGATCGGGGTCGTGATCGCCCTCCTCATCGCCCTCTCCGGCTGTGCTGCAGACGACGCCGCCGAAGCCGCAGCGGACACGACCGGTGACGACGAGGGAACCGACGTCATCGAGGTCGGCCTGGTCGACTTCGCCTTCGCCGGGCTGCCCGGCGAGGTGGCGCCCGGCACCCGCCTCACCGTGACCAACGACGCCGAGGCCGAGCTGCACGAGCTGGTCGCCTTCCGCCTCGCCGATGACGAGGAGCGGCCGGCCACCGAGCTGGCCGAGCTCGCCCCCGACGAGCTGCTCTCGACGCTCGGTGAACCCACCGCCGTCCTGCTCGCCCCACCGGGCGGCGAGCAGATCGCCGCCGTCGGCGACGGCACCCTCGCCGAGGAGGGCCGCTACGCGATCTTCTGCTTCATCCCGACCGGCGTCGACCCCCAGACCTACCTCGAGGCGAGCGCGGAGTCCGAGGGGGGACCTCCGGACGTCGGCGGCGGCCCTCCCCACTTCACCCAGGGGATGCTGGGCGAGATCACGGTCGGCTGACGGCCCACACCCCCCGGGGGCCCGACCGGTCGGTTTCGGGACCCCGGGGTGCTGGTCAGGGCGTGGGTGGCGCACATCGCAACGCCACACCAGCCACAGCCCAGAGGAGACCCCATGGCACACGACCTGACCGGCAAGACCGTCGCACTCCTGGTGGCCCCCCGCGGCACCGAGGAGCCCGAGTTCGTCCAGCCCCGGGAGGCCCTGACCGGCGCCGGCGCGCAGGTCCACGTGATCTCCACCGAGACCGGCGAGGCCCAGACCGTCAACTCCGACCTCGACCCCGGCGGGAGCTACCCGATCACGCACGCGATCGGCGACGTCAGCGCCGACGACTACGACGGCGTCGTCATCCCCGGCGGCACGGTGGGCGCCGACACGCTCCGGGCGTCCGAGGACGTCGTCAGCTTCATCCGGACCTTCTTCTCCCAGTCCAAGCCCGTCGCGGCGATATGCCACGGCCCCTGGACGCTGGTCGAGGCGGACGCGGTCAGCGGTCGGACGCTGACGTCCTACCCGTCGCTGCAGACCGACATCCGCAACGCCGGCGGCACGTGGGTCGACGAGGAGGTCGTGGTCGACCAGGGTCTCGTCACCAGCCGGAACCCCGGTGACCTCGACGCGTTCTGCGCGAAGGTCGTCGAGGAGATCGCCGAGGGCCGACACGCCGAGCAGTCCCGCTCCGTCGCCTGACCCGCCCGAAACGACATCGAGCCCCCGCCGATCGGCGGGGGCTCGCTCGATGTGCGGCGCCGGCCGGGTGGACCTCAGCTGCCCGGCGGCCCCTCGGACGGCTCCCCCGTCAGGAACACGTCGGTGTGCACGACCACGCGGGCGGTGCCGGGCGTCCCGGCCGGTGCCTGGCCCTGCTCGTAGCGGTTGACGACCGCGAGGAGCTCCTCGCCGAGCGCGCGCACCTGCTCGGCGGTGAGGACCAGGCGCGAGTTCGACAGCTGCGTCGCATCCCGCCACGGCGCGGGCCAGCGCATCGCCTCTCGACGCCATGCGCGGATCCGCTCGACGCGCCCTTCGATGACCCGGTCCAGGACGATCGCGGCATCATCGGCCGTCTCGGGGGCGTCGATCAGGTCGTTCTCGAGCGACCACCCGCCGGCGACCCGCCAGTAGCGGTCGCGTCCCGTCCCGACGTCCGACGCCTCCTCGATGAACCCCGCCTTCGCGAGCTGCCGCAGGTGGTAGCTGGTGGTGCCGCTGGCGGAGGGGGTGGGCCATGGCCCGGAGCCGCTCGGGGGTGAGGGGTTCGGTCACGCGGCGCGTCCGGGTCGGTGGCCGTGGTCGTCGACTGTCACACGTGATCCAATCGCAGAGAGGCCCTTCGCCGATCACACCGCCAGATCACGGTCGGCGAAGCCCTCGGACGGCTCGTCGCTGACATCCGCCTGCTCGTCGTCGCGATCCGCAGCCGCTCGCGCCGGCGGGGACGGCCGGTCGGGGGATCGCCCGGGCAGCTGACGCGAGATCGCCCGCGACCCTGTGCCCTCTCGGACGGCCTGCTGATGCGCCACCTCCGCCGATGACTCGGCCCGAGTCGCGGTTGCCGGCGCCCTTCCCGGGGCGATCACGGCCGGCGTGCTGCCGGTCGACTCGCCCGCCATGCGCGCGTGGGGCGATCACGGCCGGCGTGCTGCCGGTCGGCTCGCCCGCCATGCGCCCGTGGGGCGATCACGGACGGCGTGCTGCCGGTCGGCTCGCCCGCGAGGCGCCCGTGGGGCGATGACGGCCGGGTCGGAATCCACCGCGCTGGGCCGGACGTCCGTCGTGCTCGAGCCGGACGTCCGGGCGTCGCCCAGCTCACGTGGTCATGCGCGACCGCACGTCCTCCATGGCCTCGTCGATCGGGCGCGTGGGTCGCTCGGCGTTCGGGTCGGTCATGTGGGTGGTGTCCGTTGCGTCGTCCATGCCGACACGGTGGACCTTCACGCCACGGGAGGGTCAAGCCCCCCGCGGATGAGGGCATGGGGGTGGCCGCTACGCTTGCGAGGTGCTCGCCGTGCTCGTCGAAGTCGACCTCCACATCCCCGCGTCCCGGAGCCTCAAGGACAAGCGGGGGGTGATCCGGCGGCTCCAGTCGCGGCTCCGGACCGACCTCGGCGTCTCCGTCGCGGAGGTCGACCACCAGGACCTCCGCCAGCGCTGCGGCCTCGGGATCGCCATCGCCTGCAGCGACGAGACCACCGGTCGGCGGGTCGTCCAGGACGTCGAGCGGATCATCGCCCGGGCGGTCGAGACCGAGGTCCTCGACCTGCACGTCGACGTGGTGGAGACCGAGGACCGCGGCTTCTCGATGGCCTCCCGCGACCCCCGGGTCGGCGTCGACGGGATCCTCCTCGACGACGTGGCCATCGACATCGAGGTCGATCACCGATGAGCAGTCCGGAGAAGGGCCGGCGCCTCGCCGAGCGGGTCAAGGAGCTCGTCGGCGCCATGCTGCCGAAGGTGAAGGACCCGCGGGTCGGGTTCGTGACGATCACCGACGTGCGCATGTCGCGCGACAACGAGCTGGCGACCGTCTACTACACCGTCCTCCCCGACACCGCGGTCGAGCGCGAGCGGACCGCCGCCGGCCTCGAGTCGGCCAGCGGCCTGATCCGCCGCGACCTCGGCCAGGCACTCGGGGTCCGAAAGGTCCCCGAGGTCGTCTTCGCCATCGACGACGTCGCCGACCGGGGACGTCGGATCGAGGCGATCCTCGACTCCCTCGCCGACTCCGAGCAGGGGCCCGCGCGCCCGGACGCCCAGGACGTGGAGGCCGGACCCGATGGCGAGTGACCCGGGGCTGCTCGACCGACCGGCCGCGCTGGAGGGTGCCATGGCTGACGCCGTCGAGGCCCTCCGCGAAGCGGGCACGGTGGTCGTCACCGGCCACGTCAACCCCGACGGCGATGCGCTCGGATCGCTGCTCGCGCTGACCGCGGCGCTCGACGGGCTGGGGATCACGGCGATCCCCGCGTGGGGGTCGCGGGATCCCGGTGAGCCGCCGGCGCCGGTCGACCCCGCGTGGTCGTTCCTCCCGCTCCTGGACCGCGTCGCCCACCCCGACGACGTCCCGGCGGCCCCCGACGTGGTCCTCGCGTGCGACTCCGCCGCCGCGCACCGGCTGGGGACCCTGTCCGGTGTGCTCGACGGCGCCGGGACGGTCGTCGTCGTCGACCACCACGCCGTGGGGGAGGCCTTCGGCGACATCCGCGTCGTCGACCCGACCGCCTCGTCCACGGGGGTGCTCGCCCTGCGGCTCATCGACGCCCTGGGGGCGGAGGTGACGTCGGCGATCGCGGACGCCCTCTACCTCGCCGTCCTCACCGACACCGGCCGGTTCGGCTTCGCGGCGACCACCCCCGATGACCACCGCGTCGCCGCCCGGCTGCTCGAGGCCGGCGCGGACCACGTCGGCATCGCCCGGGCCGTGTACGAGTCGGCCAGCCCCGGCTTCCTCACCCTCGTGAGCCGCGTCACCGGCAGGGCCAGGGTCGACGACCGGATGGTCTGCAGCTGGGTGTCGATCGCCGACGTCGCCGACACCGGCGCGGGCGACACCGACGTCGACGGCCTGATCGACCTGCTCCGCAAGGTCGAGTCCGCGGACGTGACCTGCCTGCTGCGCGAGACCGCAGCCGGCGCCTGGCGGACCTCTCTCCGCTCCCGCGGCGCGGTCGACGTCGCCGCGGTGGCCCAGGGCCTCGGCGGCGGCGGGCACCGGATGGCCGCGGGCTTCACCGGCCACGGCGACGTCGAGGACGTGATCGCGGCGGTCGCCGCCCGCCTGCGTGGACTCCCGTCGTGACCGCACCCGCCCCCGCCCCGGGCACGGACGGCGTCGAGGGGGTCGTCGTGGTCGACAAGGGCCCCGGCATGACCTCGCACGACGTCGTCGGCGCCATCCGGCGGATCGTCGGGTCCAAGCCGGGACGTCGCGGCAACCGGAGGGGACCGAAGGTCGGGCACGCCGGCACCCTCGACCCCGACGCGACGGGTGTCCTCGTCGTGTGCATCGGCCGCGCCACCCGGCTGGTGCCCTACCTCCAGGCGTCGGAGAAGACCTACGACGCGCGGATGCGGCTCGGCCGGACCACGACCACGCTGGACGCCGCCGGCGAGGAGACGTCCGTCACCGACGCGTCCGCGGTCACCGAGGAGGCGCTGTGCGACGCGCTCAAGGCCTTCGTCGGCGACATCACCCAGATCCCGCCGATGGTGTCGGCGGTCAAGGTGGGCGGTGAGCGGCTGTACGCCAAGGCGCGCCGGGGTGAGGAGGTCGAGCGCGACCCCCGACCGGTCACGATCCACGACATCGTCCTGGCCGACTTCGTCCCCGGCCCCGCGGCCGAGGCGACGTTCCTCGTGACCTGCTCGGCGGGCACGTACATCCGCACCCTCGCCGCCGACGTGGGTGACCGCCTCGGCGTGGGCGCCCACCTCACCGCGCTCCGGCGGCTCGGGTCCGGCCGGTTCGCCGCCGACGACGCGCGGGACCTCGACGCGCTGCAGAAGATGGCTGAGGCGGGCGACTTCGCCGACGCGGTCATGTCACCCGCGGACGCCATGGCCGAGTTCCCGTCGATCATCGTGTCCGGTGACGACGCCGCGGCGGTGCGCAACGGCAGGCCGCTGCCGAGCACCGGCCACGACGGGACGGTCTGCGTCCTCGACGAGGGCGGGGACCTCCTCGCGGTCATGACCGACGACGGGCGATCCGCCCGTCCCGACGTGGTCTTCAACTAGAGGGGCCGCACGTGGTGGACGGACAGATCAGGATCGGGCTCGAGGCCGTCGAGCCCGCCCCCTCCGTCGTCGCCATCGGCTTCTTCGACGGCGTCCACCGCGGCCACCAGTCGCTGATCTCACGAGCCCAGAAGGCCGCGGGGGAGCACGGCGTCCGCACCGTCGTCGTCACCTTCGACCGCCACCCGATGGAGGTCGTCAACCCCGGCGCGCGGCCCCCGCTGCTGATGGGCCTCGACCAGCGGCTGCGCACCCTCGCCGACCTCGACGTCGACCTGGTCGTGGCGCTCCCCTTCGACGACGACCTGCGCCACCTCGCTCCCGACGACTTCGTCGCCCACGTCCTCGGCGGCGCCCTGCAGGCCCGCCACGTCGTCGTCGGCGCCAACTTCCGGTTCGGCCACAAGGCCGCGGGTGACGTCACGACGCTGGCCGATCTCGGGCCGTCGTTCGGCTTCACCTCCGAGGCGGTCACCCTCCTCGAGGTCGACGGCGTCGTCATCTCCTCGACCGAGATCCGCGGCGCGGTCGAGCGGGGCGACGTCGAGCAGGCGCGCCGCTGGCTCGGACGACCGCACACCCTGGAGGGCATCGTCGTCCGCGGTGACCAGCGCGGACGGGAGCTGGGGTACCCGACCGCCAACCTCCTCCTCGACGACCGCGCTGCGATCCCCGCAGAGGGGGTCTACGCGGGACGCTTCCGACTGGTCGACGGGACCTGGCGGCCCGCCGCGATCTCGGTCGGCCGCAACCCGACGTTCGAGGGCATCACCGCGGTCCGCGTCGAGGCGTTCGTCATCGACTTCGCCGACGACCTCTACGGCGTCGAGGCCGCCGTGAGCTTCACCCACCACCTCCGCGGGCAGCAGCGCTTCGACTCCGTCGAGGAGCTGGTCGCCCAGATGGGCGACGACGTGGAGGAGACCCGCCGCCTCCTCGCCGAGGACGGGTAGCCGGCGTCAGCCCGGGACGTTCGCGGTCACGACCCGGACGTCGATCACGCCCGTGCCGAGCGGGGCGATGGCGTTGAACACCGCCGCGGACAGGTCGAAGCGCCGTCCGGTCCACTCCGCGGGGCCCCAGTCGGTGACGGTCGCCTCGACCGTCCGGCCCGTCGGCCCGGTGATGCGCACGACCGTGCCGCAGCGCAGCTCCCGGGTGGCGATCGTCGCGGCGTTCATGTCGAAGGTGCTCCCGCAGGCGGTGGTCAGGCCCTGGAAGCCCGGCCCGTACCAGCTGGCCCGCCCGGTCAGCTGGGTGCCGAGGGGCAGGGCCGGCAGCCGGCGCGGGTTGGTGCGGAGCAGCCCGTCGGTGTGCGGCGGCAGGACGTAGCTGGCGGCGACCTCCGTCGAGGCCGGGGCCGAGGTCGGGGACGGGGCTGGATCCGGCGTCGCGCTGGGGGCCGGCGCCGCCGCGCCTGCGACGTCAGGCCCGGCCGCCGGGGGAGCGGGGGAGGGGTTCGCCACGGCCGGCTCCTCGGTCGCGGGCGGTTCGCCCAGCCAGCCCTCGATCGTCCGGTCGAGGGGGACGGGTTGGCCCGCACGGGGCCACTGCACGGTGATCGGCTGGGTGCGGTCGTACGCCACCAGCCGCAGGTCGAGGTCGGCCTCGGCGAGGAGCGCCTCGGCGTCCTCGGGTGTCCGGCCCACCACGTCAGGTGTGGTCGCGGTGACCGGCGCGGACCTGCCGCCGCCGTCGTACCGGGCCAGCGCCGCCGCCCGCGCCGCCGCCCCCGGATCGTCGACGGTGCCCACGGCCGGGGGAGGCGCGGCGACGTCCGCCGCCCCACCGCACGCGGGCAGCGCGAGCGCGACGACGACCGCCGCCGTGACCCTGCTCACCGTCCTCGTGCGCACCTGGGGACCCTAATCGACAGGTGAGCGGGGCCGGTTGAGGGGTCGCAGGTGCGCGGTCGGACAGGGGTCAGCACCCGGTGGTGGCGGGAAGGGGTGTGGTCAGCACCGACTCCCCCGACCCCGACTGGACAGGAGCACCCCGATGGGACGCATCAAGACCGCCATCCGCTCGTTCACCTTCGGCGCCGCCGCCGGCGCCGCCGCGATGTACTACACCGACCCCGAGCGTGGCCGGGAGCGCCGTCAGCAGGCCGCCGAGCAGGCCGAGGCGGCCGCCCGCGCGCTGTCGGAGCAGACCGGCGGCACGAGCGACGACCTGGCCCGCCGCGCCGCCGGTCAGGTCGCCGAGGCCACCCGTCCGCTGCACGACTCCGGCCCGGACACCGACAACGCGCTGAGCGACCGGGTCCAGACCGAGATCAAGGCCGACGACCGGTTCAGCCACCTCAACATCGACGTCGTCGAGGGTGACGTCACGGTGCGCGGGACGCTCGACTCCGATGACGCGCGCGGCGAGATGGTGTCCCGGATCGAGGGCATCCCGGGCGTGAGCTCGGTCATCGACCTGACCCACCCGCAGGGCACGCCGGCGCCGACGCGCTGACCGGGCCCGCCCAGGGCGCGCCGAGGCCGCGCCGCAGCAGGTCACGATCGGGGCCTCCGTCGCCGTGAGACGAGGTAGGCCCCGATCGCGCCGTTGATCGCGCCGTTGATCGCGCCGTCGACCGCGCCGTCGATCACCCCGTCGACCGCGCCGTCGATCACCCCCCGATTGTCGAGGTCGGGCGCTCCGGGCATACTCGTGTGTGGCCGTCGACACCGATGGCCGCACACTCTCGTGCCCGTTGCCGCCTCGCGGAGGCGCTCGGGTGAGCCCAGGAGGACCAGGGACGCGTCGGCTCCGACGCCGCCCCAGGTGCCCCGGCCGGTCGTCACAGCTGTGACCGGCCCACCCGGCGGGAGACGACCAGACGAGGAGCATGACGACATGGCCAAGGCGCCGATCCCCGACAAAGAGACCATCCTGAGCGAGTACGCCACCCACGAGGGTGACACCGGCTCACCGGAGGTCCAGGTCGCCCTGCTGACCGCGCGGATCAACCACCTGACCGAACACCTCAAGACCCACGCCAAGGACCACCACTCCCGCCGCGGCCTGCTGATGCTGGTCGGGCGGCGCCGGAACCTCCTCGGCTACCTGCAGCGCAAGGACATCGACCGCTACCGCGACCTGATCGGTCGTCTCGGCCTGCGACGCTAGACCCACTCGGCGCCGGATGCTGCACCTGGAGGCCGGCGCCGTCTCGTTCCGTGGGGTGGAACCCGCGGGCAACAACTGCACAGACACCTCGCGAGTCGACGACGACGCCCCCGGGCCGCCCGCACCGCGATCACGGTTGTCAGTGGTGACGAGCCAGCGCCCCGCGCTGGAGCGTGGTCACTGGGAACCGGATCACCGCCGGACGCCCCACGGACCGCCGTCGTCGCCCGCGATCACCCGACCCCCACACGCTGGGGGAGAGAGGACGCGAGCATGACGAAGCTCGGAACCCACGAGGCGTCCGCCACGATCGGCGGCGCCACCATCACCCTGGAGAGCGGCAAGATCGCCGGCCAGGCCGGCGGCTCGGTCGTCTGCCACCTCGGCGAGACCATCCTGCTGGTCACCTCGACGGCGAGCCGCGCGCCGAAGGAGCACCTCGACTTCTTCCCGCTGACCGTCGACTTCGAGGAGAAGATGTACGCCGCCGGGCGGATCCCCGGCTCGTTCTTCAAGCGCGAGGGACGCCCCTCGGAGAACGCGATCCTGACCTGCCGGCTGGTGGACCGCCCCATGCGGCCGACGTTCGCCGACGGCCTCCGCAACGAGGTCCAGGTCCTGATCACCACCCTGAGCGCGGACCAGTCCAACCCGCCGGACGTCCTCGCCATCAACGGCGCCTCGATGGCGACGATGCTCGCCGGGATCCCCTTCGACGGCCCGATCGCCGGCGTCCGCATGGGCATGGACCGCGAGGGTGCCTGGACCGCCTTCCCCACCTTCGAGTGGATGGAGTCCGAGGGCGTCTTCGACCTGGTCGTGGCCGGCCGGCTCAACCCGACGTCCGGTGAGATCGACATCCTGATGGTCGAGGCGGAGGCCACCCCCAACGCCGTCGAGATGGTCGAGATGGGCGGCGTCAAGCCGACCGAGGAGGTCGTCGCGAAGGCCCTCGAGGAGTCGAAGGGCTACCTCAAGCAGCTCTGCGACCTCCAGAACGAGTTCATGGCCACCGCCGGCGCATCCGGTGAGCCGACCCGCGAGTACCCGACCTTCCCCGCCTACGACTCCCGCGTCTACGACACCGTCGAGCGCGCGGCCGGCAAGGAGCTCGGTCGGGTCCTGGTCGACGACCGCCTCGACAAGGCGGACCGCTCCGACGCGATCGCCGAGCTGCGCGAGCAGGCCATCGACGCGGTGTTCAGCAACGCCGGCGACGTCGACGTCACCGACGAGGAGCTCGAGAAGCAGGCGAAGAACGCCTTCCGCTCCCTCGAGAAGAGCCTGATCCGACGCCGTGTCGTCAACGACGGCGTCCGCATCGACGGCCGTGGCCCCGCGGACATCCGCGCGCTGTCCGCCGAGGTCGGCGTGCTGCCCCGCGCCCACGGCTCCGGGCTGTTCACCCGCGGTGAGACCCAGGTCCTCAACGTCCTGACCCTCGGGATGCTCCGCGACGCCCAGCGGCTCGACACGATCGACCCGAACACCGAGAAGCGGTACATCCACCACTACAACTTCCCGCCGTTCTCCACCGGTGAGACCGGCTTCATGCGCGGCCCGAAGCGCCGCGAGATCGGGCACGGCGCCCTCGCCGAGCGGGCCCTCCTGCCGGTCATCCCCGGCCCGAACGACTTCGCCTACGCGCTGCGGCTGGTCAGCGAGGTCGTCTCGTCGAACGGCTCGACCTCGATGGCGTCGGTGTGCGCGTCGACGCTCAGCCTGATGGACGCCGGTGTGCCGATCGCCGCGCCCGTGGCCGGCATCGCCATGGGCCTCATCTCCGAG
This sequence comes from Euzebya sp., assembly GCF_964222135.1. Classification (NCBI taxonomy): domain Bacteria; kingdom Bacillati; phylum Actinomycetota; class Nitriliruptoria; order Euzebyales; family Euzebyaceae; genus Euzebya; species Euzebya sp. The sequence goes on along the minus strand of NZ_CAXQBR010000097.1, from coordinate 985 downwards.
GACGGCAAGTACACGACGCTCACCGATATCCAGGGCGCGGAGGACGCGTTCGGCGACATGGACTTCAAGGTCGCCGGGACCGCGGACTTCATCACCGCCCTGCAGCTCGACACCAAGCTGAGCGGGATCCCCGCCGGCGTGCTGGGCGACGCGCTGACCCAGGCCAAGGAGGCCCGCCTCGAGATCCTCGACGTCATCACGGCCTGCATCAGCGAGCCGCGCCAGGAGATGAACCCGTACGCGCCGCGCGTCCACGTGGAGTACATCCCCGGCGACAAGATCGGCGAGGTGATCGGCCCGAAGGGGAAGATCATCCGCGAGATCACCGAGGAGACCGGCGCCCAGATCGACGTCGAGGACGAGGCCGGCCGCGGTGTGGTCCGCATCTACGCCGCCGACGGCCCCGCCGCCGACATGGCGCTGCAGCGCGTCCGCGCGATCGCCAACCCCGTCGTCCCCCAGGAGGGCGAGCGCTACTACGGCACGGTCGTCAAGACCGTCGACTTCGGCGCCTTCGTCAGCCTGAGCCCCGGCGCCGACGGCCTGCTGCACATCTCGAAGCTGGGCGGCTCCAAGCGGCTCGCGCACGCCGACGAGGCCGTCAGCGTCGGCGACAAGCTCTGGGTCGAGGTCGCCGAGGTCAAGGGAGGCAACAAGTTCTCCCTCGTCCTGATCGACCCGCCGACCGACGGCGACGCCGCCCCGGCGGCCGAGGAGACCCCCGCGCCGGAGTCCGCGGCCAGCGAGGACCGCGAGCCGGCGAACGTCGGCGCCGCCTCCACCGACGACGCGGACGAGACGTCGGACGGTGACCGGGGCCGCTCCCGGGCACGCGAGCGCAGCGGCGGTGACGAGGGTCGCCGCGGCCGCATCCGCACGCGCGGCGGTGACGACGCCGGTGACGAGGGCGGCCGTCGCCGTCGGCGTCGCCGCGGCTGAGTCCGGCTGTGCCGCTGAGCCACCGCCACCGACGGGGGGGGGGGGG
>NZ_CAXQBR010000096.1 GCF_964222135.1 Euzebya sp. | reverse complement strand
CGTCGGTCGGCGCCGCGAGGACGCCCTCCAGCAGCCGGAGTCCGGACCAGCTGATGGTCACGTCGGGCCGGTCGGCGTCGCCCCGCGGGGGCGGCGCCGACGGGTCGGGGCCCAGGCGGCGGGGGTGGCGGCCGAGCGCCTCGAGCAGCGGTCGCGGGACCAGCCGGCCGACGTGGAGGACCGTGGGCGGCTCGCCCGCCCCGGACCCGACAGCGGGGGCCGCGGCGGCGGCCGCCAGCGCCGCGAGCGCCGGCGGGTCGTCCGCCGTCATGCGGTGGGGTCCGGCTGCCCGCCGTCGGCCCCCTCGCCGAAGCGGTCCCGCAGGATCGGCTTGAGCACCTTGCCCGCGCCGCTGCGGGGCAGCTCGTCGGCGAACACCACCGACTTCGGGATCTTGTAGCGGGCCAGGCGGCCCTCGGCGTGGGCGAGCAGGGCCTCGCCCGTCAGGTCGCTGCCCGGGGTCCGGACGACGATCGCCCGGCCGACCTCCCCCCACCCGGGGTCCGGGATGCCGATGACCGCGACCTCGACGACGTCGGGGTGGTCGAACAGGACGTCCTCGACCTCGGCGGGGTAGATGTTCTCGCCGCCCGACACGATCATGTCCTTGATCCGGTCGACGATCCGCACGTACCCGTCGTCGTCGATCACCGCCACGTCGCCGGAGTGGAACCAGCCGTCGCGGATCACCTCGGCCGTCGCCTCGGGCCGGCGCCAGTACCCCGCCATCACGTTGGGGCCCTGCACGATCACCTCGCCCCGCTCGCCGACGTCGACGTCGGTGCCGTCGGGGCGGACCACACGGACGTCGGTGAAGAACGACGGCACACCGGCGGTGCCGGCCTTCTCCGCCGCCCGCTCCGCGCCGAGGAACAGCGCCCCGGGCGCGGTCTCGGTCATCCCGTAGCCCTGCATGAACACGACGTCCCGCTCGAGCCACGTGGTGATGGTGCGCAACGGCACCGGCGCGCCGCCGCACAGCAGCCGCCGCAGGCTCGACACGTCGGTGGTCGCGAAGTCCGGGTGGGCGGCCATCCGGTCGAACATCGTGGGGACGCCGAACATGCAGGTGACGCGCTCGCGCTCGATGGTGGCGAGGACCTCGCCGGCGTCGAACCCGGACTCGAGGATGACCGTGCTGCCCTTCATCAGCGCGGGCAGCAGGACCATGTCGAGGGCAGCGACGTGGAACAGCGGCGCGCAGACGAGGGACACCTCGTCGCCGGCCAGGTCGGTGTCGATGACCACGTTGACGGCGTTCCACGTGATGTTCCCGTGGGTCAGCATCGCCCCCTTCGGCCGTCCCGTCGTGCCGGAGGTGTAGAGCAGCACCGCCACGTCGTCGAGCCCGGTCGGCCGGTCACGGGGGGTGGGCGTCGCCGCGGCCACCGCCTCGTCGTAGCCCTCCCACCACTCCCCCGTCGCCGCGCCACCGCGGTCGACGACCAGCACCGTGACGTCGTCCGTGCCGTCGAGGGCGGCAGCGGCGACCTCGGCGTGGGAGCCCGCGCAGACGAGCGCGGTGACGTCGGCGTCACCGAGCACGTGGGCGACCTCCGGTGCGGCCAGCCGCCAGTTGACGGGGACGAAGACCGCCCCGAGCGACGTCGCGGCGAAGAGCACCTCCACCAGGGAGGGGTGGTTCGGGCCCAGGTAGGCGACCCGGTCGCCGGCCTGCACGCCGCGGGCGGCGAGGGCGTCGGCGGCGCGACGCACCCGGTCGTGCAGCTCGGCGTAGGTGATCGCCGCGTCGCCGTGGCGCAGCGCCACCCGGTGGGGGGTCATGCGCGCCCGGCGCGCGGTCCACGATCCGAGTCCCTGGTCCAGCATCACTGCCCTCCATCGTCTGCGGTGCCGATCGCCCCAGCCTCGACCAGCCGCTGCACGCGCGCGTCGTCGTAGCCCAGCAGGTCGCGGAGCAGCGCGGCGCTGTGCTCGCCCAGGCCGGGCGCGGCGCGGCGGTGGCCGACCCCGCGCGCCCGGAACGGCATGCCGGGACCGACCGCGCCCGCGACCTGCCCGTAGCGGGGGTGGAGGGTCGGCGTCGTCTCGCCGCGGCGCAGCAGGGCAGGGTCGGCCACCGCCTCGGCGGGGGTGCGCACCGGGGCGGAGGGCACGTCGTGGGCCTCGAGCACCGCGAGCAGGTCGTCGGTCGCGAGCGTCCGGGTCCAGTCGGCGATCGCGGCGTTCACCTCCTCGGCGTGGTGGACGCGGCCGTCTCGGGTGGCCAGGCGCGGGTCGGACGTGGGGTCGGCGATGCCCATCGCGGTGAACAACCCGGCGGCCAGGGGGTCGGTGGGGGCGCAGATCGCCACGTGCCCGCCGTCGGCGGTCGGGTAGGTGCCGAAGGGCGTCAGACGCGGCAGGACGTCGCCGGTGCGGGTCTCGAGGCCGAGGGACGCCTGCACGCCCCAGCTCTCGGTGGCGACCAGCGACGTCACCGCACCCAGCATCGAGACGTCGACCACGTCGCCGCGCCCGGTGGCCTCTGCGCGCCGGAGCGCCCCGAGGATGCCGATCACCGCGTAGAGCGGCGACACGACGTCGGCGACGGGGACGCCCACCCGCACCGGGCCGTCGCCGGGCGCGCCGGAGGTCAGCATCAGCCCGCTCAGGGCCTGGATGATCGTGTCCATCGCCTTGTCGCGATCCGGGGGACCGTCGAGGCCGAAGCCGGTGATCGCCGCGTAGACGAGGTGGGGGTGGCGCGCGGCGACGGACTCGGCGTCGAGGCCCATCCGCCCGAGCGCCCCGCGGCTGTAGTTGGTCACGAGCACCGCGGCGCGGGCCAGCAGGTCCTCCATGACCGCACGGCCCTCCGGGGCCTTGAGGTCGAGCGCCAGCCCGAGCTTGTCCCGGTTCCGCTCGAGCAGGGCGAGGGAGAGGTCGTCGTCGTGACGCCGGGTGGAGGACGCGCCCTCGCGGCCCACGAACGGCGCGTTGCCCCGCGCGCTGTCCGGTCGGGACGGGCCCTCGACCTTGATGACCGTCGCCCCCATCCCGCCGAGCAGCTGGGTGCACCACGGCCCCGCCAGGGCGGTGGTCAGGTCGACGACGACCACCCCCTCGAGGGGCGGGTCACCGACGGGCGGCTCGGGTGTCGGCGCTGCGGTCACGGGGCCCTCCAGCCGTCACGTGGGGGCCGGGAACGTAGTACAGGTTCACGACGGACGTCAACGAGGTGCCGCACCTCGCACCCTGGATTCGTTGGGCAGACCGTTGACGGCCGTAGATGAAACCGACTAGCGTCTTGCGGGCCGACGGGCCGCCCCTGGTCCGGGCGACGGAGGGAGCCGACCTGTGCCCGTGATCGACATCCACACGCACATGCTGTGCGCGGAGTGGCTCGAGCTGCTCGAGTCCAGCACGTCCCGCTACCACATGGCGGTCGACCCGGCGAAGGTCCACGACCCCGAGATCCCGCGGATGCACATCGCCGGGGTGCCGTACTCGTTCCACACACCCCGGCCGATCTACTTCGACTGGGAGCAGCGCATCGCCAACATGGACGCCGCGGGCGTCGACGTGGCGGTGGTCTCCCTCACCTGCCCGCAGGGCAACTTCGGCGGCGAGGAGGTCAGTGCCCGGGCGTGCCGGGTGTCGAACGACGACATGATCGCCGCCCAGCGCCGCTGGCCGGACCGGATCCGGTTCCTGGCCGCGCTGCCGTGGATGTACCCGAGCCGCGCGCTCGAGGAGCTGGCGTACGCCCGCGAGCACGGTGCGGTCGGGGCGCTGGTCGTCGGCAACATCGAGGGGGAGTCGCCCGTCGACGACCGGTTCGCGCCGGTGTGGGAGGCGCTGGACGACGCCGGCCTGCCGGTGTTGGTCCACCCCGGCCCGCCGCCCGGCGTCGAGGTCGCTGCCCGCAACGGCATGTCCAACGCCGTGGGGTTCCACTACGACACCACCCACTGCCTCGAGCGGATGATCAACACCGGCTTCCTCGACCGCTACCCCGACATCACGATCATCGGCTCGCACGCCGGCGGGTTCCTCCCCTTCATCATCGGGCGGCTCGACTACCAGCGCGAGAGCCACCGCGCCCCGGCGGACTACCTGGGCCGCATCGTCGTCGACTCGATGGCGTTCAGCGAGGGGGCGATGCGCCTCACGTTCGAGGTCATGAGCGCGGACAACGTCCTGCTCGGCACCGACTACCCCTACGGACCGCCCGGCCAGATGGAGCGGATGCGCAGCCGCCTGGCCGCCCAGCTCAGCCCCGAGGACCTCGCGAAGGTCGAGTCCGCCAACGCCGAGCGCCTGTTCCGCCTCGACCCGGTCGCCGCGGGGCGGCCGGCCCACCAGCACAGCGAGTGAGAGGGAGACACGAGATGGCACACCTGAGGACGAGATGGATCTGGCTGGCCCTCGTGCTGGCCCTGGCCGCCGCCGCGTGCGGCGGCGGGGACGGCGACGACGAGCCGACGGAGGCCGCGGACGCCGCCGACGACCCGACCGAGGCGGCCGAGGAGGAGGCCACCGAGGAGGAGCCGGCGGAGACCGAGGCGCCGACGGAGGAGGAGCCTGCGGCCACCGAGGAGGTCAGCGAGGACGGCGGGTCCGAGGAGGCCGCAGCGGGCGGTGACGCCGAGAACCCCGAGCCGCCGGCGGACCTCGTCGCCGCGGCGGAGGAGGAGGGCAGCCTCGTCTTCTACAGCGTCCCCGACGAGTCGATCGCCCAGGGGATCAGCGAGGAGTTCATGGCGCGCTACGACGTCACCGTCGAGTTCGTCCGCCTCGTCAGCGCGGACCTGCAGCAGCGCTTCGCCGCCGAGGCCTCGACCGGCGAGCCGGCCGCCGACCTGATCCTGCTCAGCGACACCCCGTTCTTCGGCGAGGCGTTCGACGAGGGGTGGCTGACCCCGCTGCCCGAGGCCGGCGTCGAGTACCCTGAGGCCTTCCCGGAGGAGTTCATCACCCAGGACGGCCGGACCGCCGTCGTGTCGGTCAACGGCACCGTGCTCGGCTACAACACCGACCTCGTCACCGAGCCGCCGACGGACTGGACCGACCTGGCATCGGAGGCCGCTGCCGGCAACATCGCCATCTCCGACCCGACGACCTCGGCGGCGAACGTGTTCTTCTGGAACCTGATCCGCAACGAGTACGGGGACGAGCTGCTCGAGCAGATCGCCGCCAACGAGCCGACCTTCACCGGCGGGGCGGTCCCCTCCGCCCAGGCCCTCGCCGCCGGCGAGGTCGCCTACGCCACCCCGCAGGTCAGCGCCATCCTCGACGGCCTGATCGCCGAGGGTGCGCCGGTGGACTACATCCTGCCGGACGTGACGACGGGCTCGGAGATCGCGGTCGGCATCTCGACGGAGGCTGCGAACCCCAACGCCGCCCGGCTGTTCGCCCACTTCATCCTGACCCGTGAGGGCAACGAGCTGCTGACCGTCCCGTACAACACGGCGTCGCCGTGGGGGACGAACCTGCCCGCCGGCTACGAGCGTCCCGATCCCGCCGCCCTCGGGACGGCGGAGGAGATCTACAGCCTCCTCGGCGCCCAGTAGGGCGACGCGGCCGGGCCGTCCCGTCCCACCGGCTGTCGGCCCGGCCGCATCCCGGCGGGCCCCGGGGCCCCACGGCGGCGCCCCCCGGGCC
>NZ_CAXQBR010000095.1 GCF_964222135.1 Euzebya sp. | reverse complement strand
CGTGTCCCGGGAGTCGGAGTCCTCGCCGCAGGAGCTGGCGACCGTCTAGCAACAGACCCCCCGCCGGACCCCGCGTCCGGCCCCCAGGACCGACACGGCCCTCCCACACGGGAGGGCCGTTCGCCGTCGCCAGGACCCTGCCTGCGGTGTCGAGCGGGACCCGACAAGGTGTGGAGGTCCCGTCTACTCTGGTGGGCCCCCGACCCCGGAGGAGGCGCGACGACGTGGACAGCTGGCTCGACGGCGATCCGGCGTGGGCGGCGATCCGCGAGGAGCGGCTCATCGTCCGGGGCCACCCGGTGCGGGTCCTGCGCTGCGACGCCGCGTCGGGGGGCGATGACCCGCAGCTCCTGGTCCACGGCCTGGGCGGCTCCGCCGGGAACTGGGTCGAGGTCATGGCGCCGCTGGCCGAGCTCGGACCGGTCGTGGCCGTCGACCTCCCCGGCTTCGGCGGCACACCCGTCCCGGACGGCGGCAGCGCGCGGGTCACCGCGAACGCCGCGTTCGTGGCCGCGGTCGCGCGGGCGCTCGGCTGGTCGCGGTTCACCCTCCACGGCAACTCGATGGGCGGGTTGATCGCCACGCTCGTCGCCGCCGAGCATCCCGACCTCGTCGACCGGCTCGTGCTCGTGTCGCCGGCCCTGCCGCCCGACCGCCCGACCGCGCTGCTGCCCCTGCCGCGCGCGACGGCCATCGGCGTGCTGCCCATGGCCCTGCCCGTCGTCGGCCGACCGCTGGTCGAGCTCGCGCTGACGCGGATGCAGGCCGCGGGCGACCGCGTCGAGGCCGAGCAGTTCCTCGAGCTGCTGTTCACCGACCCCGAGGTCGTCCGCCCCGAGCTGCGCCGCGCCCTCGCGGGTGAGTCCGCCGTCGCCGCGGCGCGGCCGCCCGCTGACCGTGCGACGGCCCTCGCCACCGCGAGCCGCTCGCTGGCCGCGATGTTCCTCGACCCCCGCCGGGCGATGCGCGCGATCGACGCGGTGACCGCCCCGACCCTCGTCCTCGGCGGCGAGGAGGACCGGCTGATCGCCCGCCGGGTCCTGGCGCGGGCGGCCTCGCGGCGGTCGGACTGGACCACGCGGATCGAGCCGGCGACCGGCCACGTGATGATGCTCGAGCACCCCCGCCGGTACGTCGACCACGTCATCGAGTGGCGGGAGTGGACCGATGCCCGGCGCGAGGACCTGTCACGGGCCAGCTGACGCGGCGCACACCCCTGCGCGTGGTTGGATGCGATGATGCGCGCCGTCCACATCGTCAGCCTCGACGGGCCGTCCGCGGTCGAGGTCCGCGACGTCCCCGACCCCGTCCCCGGTCCGGACCAGGTCCTCGTCGAGGTCCGCGCCGCGGGTGTCTCGTTCCCCGACCTGCTGCAGACCCGCGGGCTGTACCAGCTGAAGCCCGAGCTGCCGTTCGTGCCCGGTGTCGAGGTCGCCGGCGTGGTGCGGTCGGCGCCAGAGGGGTCCGGGTTCGCCGCGGGTGACCGGGTCATGGCCTTCGGGATGCTCGGCGGGATGGCCGAGCTCTTGGCCGTGCCAGCCGCGACGACCTTCCCCCTGCCCGAGCAGCTGCGCTTCGCCCAGGGCGCGGCGCTGCCGATGAACTACCACACGGCCCACTTCTCCCTGGTCCGCCGCGGGCGGCTGCAGGCCGGCGAGGTGGTCCTGGTCCACGGCGCCGCCGGCGGGGTCGGGACCGCCACCATCCAGGTCGCCAAGGGCATCGGGGCACGGGTCATCGCCGTCGTCTCGAGCGACGACAAGGCCGCGGTCGCCCGCGACGCCGGCGCGGACGAGGTCCTGCGCAGCGACGGGCCGTGGAAGGACCAGGCCCGCGAGCTGACCGCTGGCCGCGGGGTCGACGTGGTCATGGACCCCGTGGGCGGGGACCGGTTCACCGACTCCATCCGCGCGCTCGCGCCCGAGGGACGCCTCCTGGTCGTGGGCTTCGCCGCGGGGTCCATCCCCGAGGTGCGGGTCAACCGGCTGCTCCTGTCGAACACCAGCCTGGTCGGCTGCGCCTGGGGCGGGTTCCTCGCCGTCGACCCGGCGATCGTCGCCGACACCGCGGCGGCGCTCGACGTGATGATCCGCGACGGCGTGGTCGACCCGCCGATCGGGGCGGAGATCGACCTCGAGGACGCCGCGGCGGCACTGGCCCTGCTCGACGAGCGGACGGCCACCGGGAAGGTCGTGCTGACCGTCGGCGGCGGCTGACCCCTACGCCCGGGGTTCCCGGCCCCACGCCGCGTCGCGGATCGCGGCCGGCAGGGCCGCGTCGAGGTAGGTCGACGTGCCGGGCCCGCGCAGCTCCTCCACGGCGGCGACCACCGCACCGTAGGCGGCCCAGGCGAGCGACCCGCCGGTCGAGATCCGCCGCACCCCCACGCCGGCCAGGTCGGGCGCGCTCGGCCCGTGGCGCAGGGCCAGGACGTTGACCGGCCGGTCCACCGCGGTGACGACGCGGGCGATGTCGTCCAGGTCGGCCAGGCCCGGGGCGTACAGCACGTCGGCGCCGGCCTCGGCGTAGCGGCGCAGGCGGCTGATCGTGTCGTCGAGGTCCCCGGCGTCGTAGAGGTGGTTCTCCGCACGGGCGGTCAGGACCACACCAGCCGGCGCGCAGACCGCCGCGGCGGCCGCGACCCGGTCGACCGCGTCGTCGACGTCGCGGATGACGCCCGCAGACGGGTCGTGGTCCTCGATCGACACCCCGGCCACGCCGACGGCCACCAGCCGCTCGACGGTCGCGGTCACGTCGGCGGCCGTCGCGCCGTGGCCGTCCTCGGCGTCGACGTGCACCGGCACCTCCACCGCTGCGCAGAGCGCCGCAGCGTGGTCCACCAGCTCGTCCGCGGTGACCTGCTGGTCCCGCGCACCGAGCGACGCGGCGAAGCCGGAGCTGGTCGAGGCCAGCGCGGCGAACCCGAGGTGGGCGAGCAGCCGGGCCGACCCCAGGTCCCACGGGTTCGGGATGGTGAAGGTGCCGTCGCGGTGCAGGTCCGCGAAGGCGCGACGGGCGGCGGCCGGATCCACGTCGCGGATGCTACGGGTGGCGGCCGGGCCGCTCCCCGGGCCACCGGCCCGTCGATCAGGTCGCCGCCGTGGCCCGGCCGAGGATCTCCGCCGCCAGGCGCATCGCCGCGCCGATCGGCTGGCCCTCCCCCTCGGCGATCGCGTCGGCGAGCGCCTCGGGCCGCAGCGCGGTGGACAGCACCTCGAGGGTCCGGTCGGCGTCCGCCCGCTCCATGTGGTCGACGTCCATGCCGATGCGGCCCGCGAGCCCGCGGACCATGCCGAGCAGCCGCGCGCCGTCGGTGGGCTGACCGGTCCGGGCCGCGACCCCGGCGAGGGACCGCAGGCCGCCGAGGACCGCGGCCCGGTCGCCGTCGGCGCGGGCCAGCTGCAGCGCGGTGGCGAGCAGCGGAGCGGCATCCCTGGGCGCGTCGACGTCGAGGGCGACCTCGGCCAGCACCCAGCGGGTGACGGTCATCATCCAGCGGTGGCCGGCGCGCTCGGCCGCCGTGAGGGACTGCTCGAGCCGGGTCCGCGCGCGGTCGTGCTCGCCCAGGGTGCGGGCGACCTGGCCGGCGGAGAACGCGCACTCGGCGACCACCCAGTCGGGTGCGTCGGGGGGCAGCGCCGCGAGCCCCTCGGCGAGGATGGCCGGCACCTCGGCGAGGTGCCCGAACAGCGCCCAGCGGTACGCCTTCGAGGTCAGCACGCGGGCCAGCACGGCGCCGTCCCCCGCCTCGCGAGCGATCGCGATCGCCGCGTCGTTGTGACCCTCGACTGCGGGATCCCCGGCGAAGAAGGCGAGGAACGCCTCGCCGTAGCGCGCCTCGGCCAGCGTCGCGTCCCGGCGCTGGTCCGCCGCCGTGATCTCGGCCAGCCAGGCGCGACCCTCGTCCAGGCGGGCGCGGCGGAACCACCACCACCACAGCGCCGCGCCCATCGCGAGGGCGGTGGGCCACTCCCCGTCGTCGATCGTGGCGCGCAGACCGGCGCGGATGTTCCCCGTCTCGGCGTCGAGGCGCCGCTCCCACGCGGGCCCGTCCGGGCCGCGCAGCGCTGCGCCGGCAGTGGTCACCAGGTCCGCGCACCAGCGGGCGTGCCGGTCGCGCAGGCGGTGTGTGGTGGCATCGTCGAGCAGCGAGGCGGCGTACTGGCGGAGGGTCTCGAGCATCCGGAACCGGCGGGGTTCGCGGGTCGTGTCCACCTCGACGAGCGACCGGTCGACCAGGTCGCCCAGCAGGGCCGCGGACCGGGTGCCGCAGACCTCGACGACCGCGTCGCGGGTGAACCCGCCGACGAACACGCTGAGCTTGGCGAACAGGTCGCGCTGGGCGGGGTCGAGCAGGTCGACGCTCCACGCCACGGTGGTCTGGAGGGTCCGCTGGTGCGGGCGGGCGGTCCGCGGTCCGCCGGTCAGCACGGCGAACCGGTCGGCCAGCTGGGTCTCGAGGTCGCGGGGCGACAGCGCCCGCAGCTCGGCCGCGGCCAGCTCGATGGCGAGCGGCAGCCCGTCGAGGTCCTGACAGATCCGCCGCACCAGCTCGAGCGTCGCCGGGTCCGGATCGAGGTCCGGGGCGACGTTCCTGGCGCGGTCGAGGAACAGGCGCATCGCGTCGCCGTGGCTGACCAGCAGCTCCGGGCTCCGCTCGGTCACCGGCAGGGTCGCCACCCCGAAGAGCCGCTCACCGGGGACGCCGAGGGGTTCCCGGCTGGTCGCCACGATCCGGAGGGACGGGCAGTGGCTGAGGAGGGCCTCTGCGACCGCGGCCGCGCCGTCGACCACGTGCTCGCAGTTGTCGAGGAGCAGGATCGTGGTGCGGGTCGACAGTGCGGCGGTCACGAGGTCGGCGGCGGACCGGCCGTCCTGCACGCCGATCTGCAGCGCCTCGGCGATCGCGGAGGCGACGAACGCCGGGTCCTCGACGGCCGCCAGCTCGACGAGCCACGGCCCGTCGGGGTCGTCCCGGCGACGGCAGGCCTCGAGCGCCAGGCGGGTCTTCCCGGTCCCCCCGGGACCGGTGAGCGTCACCAGCCGGTGGCCCTCGATGAGGTCGTGGAGCGCCACGAGCTCGGCGCTGCGGCCGACGAACGAGGTGAGGGGGAGGGGCAGGTTCGTCGTCCGGGCCGGCACGTCGACCGCGGCGGTCGGGGGATCCGCCGGGGTCGCGGCGCCCGTGGCCGCCGTCGGGGGTCCGACGGTCGGCGGGGCGGCCGGCGGCGTCGCCGACGTCACCTGCAGGAGGGACGGGTCCTGGGCGAGCATCCGGCGGTGCAGGTCCACCAGCAGGTGCCCGGGCTCGAGCCCGGCCCGGTCGAGCAGCTCGCTCCGCACCCGCTGGTACACCTCGAGGGCCTCCTGCTGCCGGCCGACGCGGTGGAGGGCGAGCATCAGGTCCGCCGCGATGCCCTCCCGGTCGGGGTGGGCGGTCGCGAGCGCGCTCAGCTGCGCGATCGCCGGCTCGTGCCGGCCGAGCGCCACCAGGCTGGCCGCCCACGCCCGCTGGGCGGCGACGCGGTCGTCGGCCAGGGCCTGGGCGGCGGGTCGCAGCGAGGTGGTCACCTGGGCGCCGCCGAGCGCGGGGCCGCGCCACAGCGCCAGCGCCTCGGCGAGGGTCGCCTCGCGCTCCTCCGGCGCCAGCGTCGACGACGGCGACGTCGCGACGTCCAACAGGGCGGCGAAGCGGTCGGCGTCGACGTCGGCGTCGAGGACGTACCCGCCGTGGTCGCGGTGGACCGCGTCCCCGGCGCTGCGGCGCAGCCGGGACACGTAGGCCCGGACCGTGGCGGCGGCCGTCGCCGGGGCGTCGCCGTCCCAGACGGCCGTGATCAGCTCGTCGCTGGTGACGGGCGTGCCCGCGCGCAGCGCCAGCGCGGCGAGCAGGGTCCGCGGACGGGGTCCGCCGACGTCCACGGCCTCGCCGTCCACCAGCAGCCGGACCGGGCCGAGGACGTCGACGCGGACCCGCTGGACCCCTCCGGCAGCTGGCGACGTCACCGCGCACCTCCCCGCTCGTCGCGGACCGTCCCCCCGCGGACGCCGGCGACCGCAGCCGGCGGGGAGAGGCTAGCGCGCCGCCGCACCGGGCTCGTCGAGCAAGAGGTCGTGCCGGGCCCCCGCCGCGGCGAGGGCGGCCAGGTCGGGCGCGGTCGGGCGCGGGTCGTCGCCGTCGGCGACCACGTGGCCGAGGTCGCCGATCAGCCCGGCCAGGCCGGCGGGGCTCGAGACGAACACCACGTCGGCGGGATCGGCCAGGCTGACCGCGATCGCGTGCGCCGCCCCGCGGGGGATGTGGGCCACCCCGCCCGGCCCGAGCAGCCAGCGCTGCCCCTCACAGGTCAGGTGCACCTCGCCGCGGACGACGACCAGGACCTCGTCGCGGGCGGTGTGCCGGTGGCCGGGCGGGGCGTAGCCGGCGGGCAGCGCCTGGGTCACCACGTCGAGGGTGCCACCGGTGGCCGCCGCGTCGACGGCGATGGTCGACCACGCGTTGAGGAACCAGCGCCGGTCACCGTCCCCCCACCTCGCCACCGTGGCCTGGCCGTCCATCCGTTCCCTCCTGGTCGTCACGTGCTGGAGGGCACGGTAGGGGCGCGGTCGGCGGCGACCGTCCTGAGCGGGGCGGCTGCTACGTGGCTGCAACGCCGCTGCGACGTCGCACGTCCACGAGCGGAGTAGGATAACCATCATCATGGATAGTGTCGTCGTGGAGGCCGCCGTGCGGCCTGGGAGGGTCTGAGCGTGGTCGACTTGTCGCTGACCGATGAGCAGCAGGAGCTGCGTGCGCTGGCCGCCCGGGTCGCAGGTGAGCGCTACGCGCCGTTGGCGCTCGAGTGGGACCGGGACGGCACCCACCTCCCCGACGCCGAGCGGCGCCGCCTAGCGGAGCTCGGGTTCCTCGGCATCGCCATCCCGGAGGCGCACGGCGGGGCGGGTGGCGAGCTCCTCGACGCCCTCCTGGTCATCGAGGAGCTGGCCAAGCGCAACCAGGTCGCGGCGTTCTGCGCCTTCGAGGCGAACACCGGTCCCGCGCGGGTGATCGAGGTCTTCGGCACCCCCGAGCAGCGGGCCCGGCTGCTGCCCCCGATCGTGGCGGGCGAGGTCACCCTGGCCGTGTCCATCTCCGAGCCGGACGCCGGCTCTGCCGCGACCGACCTGACGACCACCGCCCGACGCGAGGGGGACGAGCTCGTCATCGACGGGATGAAGCGCTGGTGCTCCGGCGCCGGCCACGCCGAGCAGTACCTGGTGTACGTCCGGCTCGACGACCAGCCCGGTTCGCGCGGCATCGGCGCGGTGGTGGTGGACCGCGACGCGCCCGGCGTCACCTTCGGGCCCCAGGAGCGGCTGATGGGGTTCCGCGGCATCCCGTCGGCGGACATCTTCCTCGACGGCGTCCGGGTGCCGGTCGAGGACCTGATCGTGCCCGCGGGCGGCTTCCGCCAGCTGTTCGAGGCCTTCAGCATCGAGCGGCTCGGCAACGCCACGATGAGCCTCGCGATCGGGCAGGACTGCGTCGACCGGACCGCCGCGTACGTCCAGGATCGGCGGCAGTTCGGCAAGCCGATCGTCGAGTTCCAGACGGTCCAGGACCAGCTCGCGGACATGATCATCCAGGTCGAAGCCGCTCGCATGCTGATCTGGCGGGCCGCCGCCGAGGCCGGTCGCGGCACCCCGGACCCGCTGCAGGCGTCCATCGCCAAGTGCTTCGCGAACGAGATGGCCAAGCGCGTCTCGGACACGGCGATCATGCTGCACGGCGGCTACGGCTACCACCCCGAGTACCACGTCGAGCGGCACCACCGGAACGCCCACGGCTGGGCCCTCGGCGGCGGCACCCCGACGATCCAGCGGACGCGCATCGTCTCGCAGTACCTCGGGCGCAGCTTCGACCAGCGCCGCTGACCTCGCGGTCGTGCCGACCCCACCGCCGTGCGGCGGCCGGTAGGTTGAGGCGCACGAGTCGACGAGCGGAGGTGCGCATGGCGGGCGAGGGTGACGGGGGACGGCGGCTCGACGTGACCCCGCGGAGCGTGACCCGGGCGCGGCCCCAGAAGACCGCCCTGCTGGTCGCCGCCGGCATCGTCGACCGGATCACGACCGAGCAGCTCGAGGCCGGCGACCTGCTGCCCCCCGAGCGGGTGCTGGTCGAGGAGTACGACGTCGGTCGCGGCACGATGCGCGAGGCCCTGCGCTACCTCGAGCTGCAGGGCGTGCTCACCATGAAGACCGGCCCCCGGGGCGGTCCGCTGGTGGCGACGCCCGACTCGCGCCACCTCGCCTCGACCCTCGCCCTGCTCATGCAGTTCGCCGGCACGCGGTTCCGCTCGGTCATCCAGGCGCGCCAGGGCCTCGAGCCGGTCACCGCGGCGATGGCGGCACGCGAGGGCCTTCCCGACATCGGCGTGCGGCTGCAGGAGTCCGTCGAGCGCATGGAGGCGGACCTGGCGGACCAGCAGGCGTTCCTCGACGAGAACCTGCGCTTCCACGACGCCGTCGCCTGGGGGTCGGGGAACCCGATCTTCGGCTACCTGATCAACTCCCTGCAGTGGATCACCGACGGGACCGTCCTCGGCATCGACTACCCCGTGCGCTTCCGCCGGGCCGTGCTCGACGCCCACCGGCGGGTCGCCGACGCAGTCGCCGCTGCCGACCCAAAGGCCAGCGAGGCCGCGATGCGCCAGCACCTCGACGACAGCCTGCGGTACATGGAGTCCCGCTTCCCCGCGGTGATGGACTCCGAGCTCCGCTGGGACCAGTTCGGCGGCGCCTGACGCTCGGGCACCCGATTCCCGCCTAACCATGCATATTGATATCCTCGTCAGCCCGCCTGAGAGGAGCGAACGCATGGGCAGCCTGCTCGAGTCCGAGGATCACCCCCAGGACGTGGTCCTCGAGCGCGGCGGCCGTCGCGTGGTGACGATGGACTCCGCGCGGTACGTCGACGCCACGAACACCGGCACCGACGTCGTCGTGGCGGCCTCCTACATCGGCGTGCTGCCGGCCCGGCTGATGGCGCCCCACCGGCCGCGGGCCGTCATCGGCCATGACGGCGGGATCGGCAAGGACGCGGCGGGGATCCAGGGCCTCTACTACCTCGAGGCGCTGGGCATCCCCGCGGTGGCCGCCGCCGGGGACTCCGCCGAGCTCGGGAACGGCGCGGACCTGTACGCCGAGGGGGTCGTCAGCCGCCTGAACATCCTGGCCGAGCAGTGCGGCGTCCGCCAGGGCATGCCGATCGCCGAGGCGGCGGCGCTGCTGCTCGACACCGACCCGACCGATGCCGAGCCGGGGACGAAGGTGCGCCGCGAGGTGGTGGAGACCTCGCCGTCGGGCCGCCAGGTCGTCGTGACGGACTCGATCATCTTCGCGCGGCCCGAGGACCGGGACCGCAACGTGCTGGTGACCGCCGGGCACACCGGTCGGTCGGGTGCGTCGTTCCTCCTCGAGTTCCGCCCGTGGGGCTTCATCTGCTCCGACGGCGGCGGGGCGAAGAACGACTCCGGCACCGCCGGCCTCCAGATCGTCGAGGCCCACGGCCTGGCGGGAGCGAGCGTGTCGGCCGCCACCGCGGCGATCGGGGATGCCTGGTCGAGCTACGCCGACGGGATCATCGCGGCGTGCAACGAGCCGGCCCGCCGCCGCGGGGTCGCGGTGGGCATGCCGGCGCGGGAGGCCGCGCACCTGCTCCTCGCCGACGACCCCGACGGGGGATCATCGTGACCGCGACGGCCGAGGCGTCCGCGCTCACGGCGCCGTTCTGGGCCGCCGCGGCCGAGGGTCGGCTCGTGCGGCCGGTGTGCGACCGCTGCGGGACGAGCTTCTTCACCCCCGGGATCGCCTGCCCCGCCTGCCAGTCCGAGGCGTGGACCTACGTCGAGAGCAGCGGCCGCGGGGTGGTCTACAGCCACAGCGTCGTGCACCGCCCGCCGGTCCCGGGGCGGCGGACGCCCTACGTCGTCGCGATCGTCGACCTCGACGAGGGGTGGCACCTGCTGACGAACGTGGTCGGCTGCGCCCCTGAGGACGTCCGCATCGGCATGGACGTCGAGGTGCGCTGGGTGACCGAGGACGGCGTGCGCCTGCCCGCCTTCGCCCCGCGCGCCGGGGAGCGGGCGGCGTGAACGTCGGGCTGACCGTCACGCGGTCCGCTCGCCGCTACGCCGACCGGGTCGCGGTGTTCGACGAGGCCGGCGACCTGACCTGGGCCGACCTCGACCGGCGGAGCAACCAGGTCGCGGACCTCCTGGCCCGCCGCGGGGCGGCCCGCGGGGACCGGGTGGCGCTGCTGGCCCCCAACCGGCGCGAGGTGTGCGAGGTCCTCGCCGGCATCGCCAAGGCCGGCATGGTGTACGTCGGGCTCAACTTCCGGATGGGCGCGGTGGACCTGGGGCACGTGCTCGACAACGCCGAGCCCACCGCCCTGATCGTCTCGGGTGACCTCCGCGACCTGGCCGCCGAGGTCGCCGGGCCGCGCGGCATCCCCCTGCTCGACCTCGACGACGACGGCCCGGGGGGCTACGCCGCCGCCCTCGCAGACGCGGCCGCCGACCAGCCGGCCACGCTCCACGAGATCCGTCCCGACGACGACTTCTGCATCGTCTACACGAGCGGCACGACCGGCACCCCGAAGGGCGTCTGGTTCGACCACGGGCGCGTCCTCCAGCACGCCGCGGTGGCCTGCCTCGAGTACGAGATCGGCCACACCAGCCGCTACCTCGTGGCGATCCCCCACAACTCGTCGGTCAACATCACGCTCGTGCCCTGCGCCATGGTCGGTGCCGCCGTCGGCTTCCTCGACAGCCGCGGGTTCGACCCCCGCACCTTCGTGGAGGCGGTCGAGTCCCACCGCGCCACCCACACCTACCTGGTGCCCACCCAGCTCTACCGCCTCCTCGACGCCGTCCCCGAGCGCACCGGAGCCCTCGACAGCCTGGAGACCCTCGGGTACGGCGCCGCGCCGATGTCGCCGGACAAGGCACGCGCGCTCGTCGAGCGCTTCGGCCCGATCTTCATCCAGCTCTACGGCATGGCCGAGGTCGCCTCGATCGGGACGATGCTGCGGAAGGCCGACCACGTCGCCGCGCTCGCCGGCCGACCGGAGCTGCTCGGCTCCGCCGGCCAGCCGTCGTACCTGATGGACGTCCGCGTCGTCGACGACGACGGCCGGGACGTCGCGGTGGGGGAGCGTGGCGAGGTCATCTTCGCCGCGCCGTACGTCATGAAGGGCTACTACCGCGACCCCGAGCGGACCGCGCGCACCCTCGTCGACGGGTGGGTGCGCTCCGGCGACGTCGCCGTCGTCGACGCCGACGGGTTCATCCACATCGTCGACCGGGTCAAGGACCTCATCATCCGCGGCGGTCACAACCTGTCGCCCACCGAGGTCGAGGCGGTCCTGCACCGCCACCCCGACGTGCTCGAGGTGGCCGTGATCGGTGTGCCCGACGAGGAGTGGGGCGAAGCGGTGCACGCCGTCGTCGCCCGCACGCCCGGCGGAGCGGTGACCGGCGACGCCCTGCGCGAGTGGTGCCGCGGTCAGGGCCTGTCGACCCTGAAGGTCCCCGAGGCCGTCACCTTCGTCGACTCGCTGCCGAAGAACGCCGTCGGGAAGGTCGACAAGGCCACCCTCCGCGCCGCGCGGTGGACCGGCGACCGGAGGGTGTGACCGTGCCGATCAGCGACGTGCGCGTCGTCGGGGTGCACACCACCGAGCAGGCGCGAGCGATCGACCGCCCCGCCCTGTCGCTGTGCCTGGAGGCGGCCCTCGGCGCCCTGGCCGACGCCGGGCTGGCGCCTGCGGACGTCGACGGGATCGCGGCTCGGTGGCCGGGACCGGGCGGGACCGTCATGCACCCGGGGTCGGTCGACTGGACCGCGCTCCTCGGCCACCCGCTCCGCTGGGTCCAGGACACCTACCCCCAGGGCGTCCCCGCGGTCCTCGACGCCGCCGCGGCGATCAGCGCCGGCCTGTGCCACACCGTCCTCGTGGTCGGCGGGCAGTCGGGCATCCGCAGCGGTGGGGCGGTGGCGGCCTACACCCGACCGGAGAACGAGTTCGTGGCGCCCTGGGGGGCGTTCACCGCCGTGCACTTCGCCCTCGTCGCCCAGCGCCAGCTCCACCTCGTGCCCGGCTACCGGGAGGGCGCGGCCGCGGCCGCGGCGACGATCCGCACCCACGGGCACGCGAACCCCGATGCCGTCCTGTGCGGTCGCGGGCCCGTGACCGCCGCCGACGTCCTGACCGCGCCGCCCATCGCGGAGCCCTTCACCCTCCTCGACCTGTGCCTGGCCACCGAGGGCGCGGCCGCGATGGTCCTCACGCGTGCCGACCGGGCCGCGGACACCCGCAGCCCCGTCCGCGTCCTCGGCGGCGGCGCGGAGTGGCACCGACAGCAGTACGTCGACCCCGCCCGCCACGAGGAGGTCTGGACCATCGGCCGCGACGCCGCGGCCGACGCCTTCGCGATGGCGGGGCTGGCACCGGCCGACGTCGACGTCGCGCTGCTCTACGACATCAACTCCTTCGAGGTCCTCCGCCAGCTCGAGGTCCTCGGGCTGTGCGACCCCGGCGAGGGCCCGGCCTTCGTCGGCGACGTCGGCATCGCCCTCGGGCAGGGTCTCCCGGTCAACCCCGACGGGGGGCTGCTGTCGTACTCACACATCGGCTGGGGCGGTCCGACCCTCAAGGTCGTGGAGGCCGTCCACCAGCTGCGCGGTGAGGCGGGGTCTCGCCAGGTCGCGGACGCCGAGGTGGCGGTCGCGACCGGGGCGGGGTCGGGGGCGCAGTACCACAACACGCTGCTGCTCGGACGCAGCTGAGGTTCGACAGGAGGTCCGGAGATGAAGGTCGCGGTGATCGGTGGGGGCATCATGGGCAGCGGCATCGCCCAGCTGGCGGCGATGGCCGGCCACGCGGTGGCGATCAGGGACGTCGGGGAGGCCGAGCTCGGGCGAGCCCGCGACGCGATCGAGTCCAGCCTCGCCAAGCTGTGCGAGAAGGACCGGCTGAGCGAGGCGGAGGCCGACGCCGCCCGGGAGTCGCTGACGTTCACGACCGCCCTCGACGAGGCCGTCGGTGCCGCCGACGTGGTGGTGGAGGCCGTGCCGGAGCTCCTCGAGGTGAAGCACCAGGTCCTCGCCGAGGTCGTCGCGGCCGCACCGGCCGGCGCGCTGCTCGGGACCAACACCTCCCAGCTGTCGATCACCAGCATCGGCGCCGCGCTCGGCGACGACGCGAGCCGCCTGGTCGGGATGCACTTCTTCAACCCGCCGGTGCTGATGCGGCTGTGCGAGCTCGTCCGCGGCCTGGCCACCGCCGACGACGCCCTCGAGCGGGCCCGGGAGTTCGCCACCGGCCTCGGCAAGACCGTCGTGGTCTGCCAGAAGGACAGCCCCGGGTTCATCACCTCCCGCGCCTACGCCATCCTCCGCCTCGAGTGCCTGCGCATGCTCGAGGAGGGGGTCGCCACCGCCGAGGACATCGACACCGCGATGAAGCTCGGCTTCAACTTCCCGATGGGTCCCCTCGAGCTCGGCGACTTCAACGGACTCGACACCTACCTGCACGCGATCGAGTCGCTCGAGCGGGCGCACGGGGACCGCTTCCGCCCGACTGTCGGCCTGCGCAACATGGTCGCCGCCGGGCACCTCGGCCGGAAGACCGGGCGGGGGTTCTACGACTACTCCGAGGGCTGATCCCCGCCGTCGTCGGCGCCGTGGCGCGTGCCCAGCATCACCACCGACAGCACCAGCGGGTCGGGACCGGGGTTGCGCCACGCGTGGACCGCGCCGCACTGGACCGCGACGTCGCCGGGTTCGAGCCGGACCTGGTCGCCGTCGGGCATCCGCAGGTCCACCCGGCCGGACAGGACGGTGACGTAGTCCTGGGTGGCGGTGGCGTGCAACCCGTAGGCGTCGCCCGTCTCGCGGTACGGGCTGTTCTGCCCCCACCGGTCCCCACGGCGTATCGACACCTCGACGACCTCGTCCGGCGGGATGACGACGATGCGGAACACCGCCCCGGTCGGCGGTTCGAAGGTGTACGCGTCCGGCACGTGCCCGTCGACGGGCGACGTGGGTGGCGCCTCGGTGCGCCACAGGTCGTACACCGCGAAGCCGGGACCGAACCGGACCACCGCCTCCGGCTCGTCGTCGACCTGGATCGACGACCGCCCCGTCGCGTCCCGCACCGTCACCACTCGTCTCATGCCCTGCCCACACCTCTCGGGCCCCATCCCCGGGGGCCTCGCCGACCGGCTCCAATTCAAGCCTAACTGTTATCATAGATAAGAGCTGGAGGGACATCGACCCGCTTGGAGGACGTGATGAGGGGACCGCTGCGCGACGCGGTGATCGTGGATGCGGTCCGCACCCCGACGGGGCGCGGGAGGGAGGGCGGGGCCCTCGCGTCGTGGCACCCCGTCGACCTGTTCGCCCTGGTCCTCGCCCGGCTGGTCGAGCGGGCTGGCGTCGATCCGGGGCGCATCGACGACGTGATCGGCGGGAACGTGACGCAGATCGGCGAGCAGGGCGGCAACCTGACCCGCCAGGCCGTGCTGGCTGCCGGCTACCCCGAGCACGTCCCGGCGACGACGGTGGATCGCAAGTGCGGGTCCTCCCAGCAGGCGGTGCACTTCGCCGCGCAGGGGGTCGCGGCCGGGGCGTACGACCTCGTCGTCGCGGGTGGCGTGGAGATGCTCAGCCGCGTCCGCATGCAGTCGAACACCGCCGGCGCCGACCACCTCGGCGAGGGTGTGCGGGCCCGCGACCCCCAGGGCCTGGTGTCCCAGGGGATCGCCGCGGAGCGGATCGCGGCGAAGTGGGCGCTCGACCGCGAGGCGCTCGACGCCGTGGCCCTCGCCTCGCACCAGCGGGCGCACGCCGCCACGGTCGAGGGGCGCTTCGACGCCGAGATCGTCGCGGTCGACACCGCGGCGGGCACGGTCACCACCGACGAGGGCATCCGCCCGTCGACCTCGATGGAGGCCCTGGCCGCCCTGCAGCCCGCGTTCGCCAGCGACGAGGCACGCCGCCGCCACCCCGAGCTGGGGTGGGTCGTCACCGCCGGCAACTCCTCCCAGATCAGCGACGGCGCCTCCGCGGTGCTCATCGCGGCCGCGGACGTCGCGGCGTCCCTCGGCCTGCGGGCCCGCGCCCGCGTGGTCGACATGGCTGTCGTGGGCGACGACCCGACCATGATGCTCCCCGCGATCATGCCGGCCACGCAGAAGGTGCTCGACCGGGCGGGGCTGACGACGGACGACATCGACCTGTTCGAGGTCAACGAGGCGTTCGCCTCCGTCCCCCTCGCATGGCAGCGCGAGTTCGACGTGCCGGACGACCGGTTGAACGTGAACGGCGGAGCCATCGCGCTCGGCCACCCCCTCGGGTGCTCGGGGACCCGCCTCATGACCACCCTCCTGTGCGAGCTCGAACGCCGCGGCGGCCGCTACGGCCTGCAGGTGATGTGCGAGGCCGGCGGCCAGGCCAACGCCACCATCATCGAGCGGCTCTGACGTGGCCGGCCACGACGCCATCGCCGTCGACCTCGACGACCGCGGGGTCGCCACCATCACCCTCGACCGGCCGCAGGCCGCCAACGCCCGCAACCAGCAGATGCGCGACGAGTTGGCCGAGGTCTACACCCGCGTCGCCACCGACGACGCGGTGCGGGTCGTCGTCCTCACCGGTGCCGGCGACCGCCACTTCTGCGCGGGGATGGACCTCAAGGAGGCCGCCGGCCCCGAGACGCCCCTCGAGCGCCGCACGCGCCTGCGGGCATCACGCGACATCGAGCAGCTCGCCCGCCTGCCCCGGCCCACCATCGCCGCCATCAACGGCGCGGCCCTCGGCGGCGGCTTCGAGATGGCGCTCGCCTGCGACCTGCGGGTGATGGCCGACGAGGCCACCGTCGGGCTGACCGAGGTCGACCACGGGCTCATGCCCGGCGGTGGCGGCACGCAGCGCCTGCCCCGGCTGATCGGGACGGCCAGGGCCACCGAGCTGATCTTCCTCGGCACCCGGCTCCGCGGGCCCGAGGCCGCCCGCCTGGGCCTGGTGAACCGGTCGGTCCCGCGGGTGCAGCTGGCCGCGGCGGTCGACGAGCTCGCCGGTGCCCTGGCCGCCAAGCCGCCGGAGGCGCTCCGCGCGGTCAAGGAGGCCATGCTCGCCGGCGCCGAGCTCCCCCTGGCCGCGGCGATCGACCGGGAGCTCGACGGGCTGCTCTTCCTCCTGGCCGAGCGGGACCGCCTCCGCAACCCCGAGGGCGCCGGCACCACCCCACCGCCGGCGCAGATCTGAGGGGTGGCTACGTGGGCGGACCCGGGGCTCAGATCTGAGAGGTGGTCCAGTGGGCGTGAGCCCGACCGCCGGCGCAGATCTGAGGGGTGGCTCCGTGGGCGGACCCGGGGCTCAGATCTGAGGGGGCGCCCGCCTAGAGCTTGTGGACCTCGCCGCCGTCGATGACGAACGTCGCGCCGGTGACGAAGGAGGCGAGCGGCGACGCGAGGTAGCAGACGAGCGGACCGAAGTCGTCGTCGTCACCCATCCGTCCCGCCGGGATCTTCCGCAGCCGGCGTCGCAGGACCTCCGGGTCGTCGAGCACCGCGGCCTGCGCACGCGTCGCGAACGCCCCCGGCGCGATCGCGACGACGCCGACGCCGCGTCCCGCCCACTCCGCCGCCAGGGCCTCGGTCAGGCGCAGCAGCGCGCCCTTGCTCGCGGAGTACGAGACGAGCTGAGGCTTCCCGCGCAGCCCCGACGTCGACGCGATGTTGAGGATCCGGCCGCGGCCCTGGGCGAGCATCACCCGACCGGCCGCCCGGCACAGCGTCGCCGGCGCGGTGACGTTGACCCGGAGCACCCGCTCCCACTCCTCGGGCGGCTGGTCCTCGAACGGCCCGGCCGGTGCGATGCCGGCGTTGTTCACCACGACGTCGAGGCCCCCGAAGGCGTCGAGGGCCACGTCGACCAGGCCCGCGACGACGTCGAGGTCGGTCATGTCGCACGGCGCGGCGCGGATCTGCGACGGCGCCTCGGCCGCGAGCGCCTCGAGGTCGTCGACGCTCCGCGCGGCGGCGACGACCCGCACGCCCTCGGCCACCAGCGCGCGGACGGCGGCGGCACCCAGCCCGCGGCTCGCCCCGGTGACGATCGCGACCTGCCCCTCCAAACCCAGGTCCATCAGCGCACCCCCGCCGCGTGCTCGTCGGTCAGGGCCTTCGCGATGCCGAGCCGCAGCACCTCCGACGCGCCCTCGTAGACCCGCATGGGCCGTGCCGCGCGGTAGAGCCGCTCGATCGTCGAGTCGCGGATGAGCCCCCAGCGGCCCATCACCTGCACGCAGCGGTCGACGATGCGCCCGGCGGCCTCGGATGCGGCGAGCTTCGCCATCGACGAGTGCGGCAGCGCGGCCAGCGGGTCGGTCCGCGCCCGCGCCGCCGACCGGTAGGTCAGGAGCCGCGCCTGCTCGAGGTCGGTCCAGGAGTCCGCGAGCAGCGCGGCCACCGCGCCGAGCCGTGCGAGGGGCCGTCCGAACTGCTCGCGCTCGGTCGCGTGGCGGGTCGCCTCGGCGAGCGCCGCCTCCGCCAGCCCGATCGCGGCCCCGGCGACGGATACGCGGAACACCGCGAGGGTGGACAGGACCAGGTCGAAGCCGCGGCCGGGCTCGCCCAGGCGGTGGGACTCGTCGACGACGACGTCGTCGAGGACGACCGACCCGAGCACGTGCGGGGCGATGATCTCGGGGCTCGGCTCCGTCGACAGGCCCGCGGCGTCGGCGGGCACCAGCACGACCGACCAGCCGTCGCCCTCACGGCCGAGGACGGTGTAGAACGCGGCGTGGCCGGCGTTCGAGATGAATGCCTTCTCGCCGCGGACGACCAGGCCGTCCGCGGTCCGCTCGATGGTGGTGGTCAGGGACTTGAGGTCCGATCCGGCCACCGGCTCGGTCAGCGCAAGGGCGGCCAGCACCTCCGCGCGCCCGACGCGCGGCAGCCAGTGCGCCTGCTGGTCGGGTGTCCCGCCGCGGGTGATCGCGTAGCTGCCGATCCCCTGCAGGGCGAACAGGCTGTCGAGGTGGGCGGAGGTGCCCATCATCCCCTCGCGGGCCACGCACACCGCCAGCGGGTCGACGTCGTCGAAGCGGCCGCCGTGGGCGCCGGGGACGACCAGGTCGGCGAGCCCGCTGTCGCGCAGGGCGGCGAGCACCTCGGGGTGGACCGCGTCGCTCATCGCGTCCGCCTCGACCGCCACGTGGGCGATGCGCCCCGCCAGGGCACGGGCCTCGTCGCGGATGGCGACGTACCGCTCGGGCAGCTCGAACTCGATCATGTGGAGCACCAATCTATGATCATCATGCGTATGGTATAACGCCGTCGTGGTCCGCACGTACGACGAGATGCGCCTGACGTTCGCCGATCCGGCGGACTGGACCCTGCCACGCGTGCTGCGCACGCGGGCGCGGACCCACCCGGACCGCGTCTACCTCGACTGCCCGGAGGAGGGGGTGCGCCGCACGTTCGCCGAGGTGCTGGGCGACGCGGAGGCCATCGCCGTGGCCCTCCGGCGGGACGGCGACCCCGGCGACCGGGTGCTGATCATGGCCCCCAACTCCTCGGCGTACGTCCTCAGCTGGTTCGGTGCAGCGCTCGCCGGCATGGTCGAGGTGCCGATCAACACCGCCTACCTCGGCGACTTCCTGTCCCACCAGGTGCGCGTCGCCTCCCCCCGGGTCGCGGTCGTCGACGCCGCGTTCGCGGACCGGTTCGTCGACATCGCCGACGCCGCCGGCTGCATCGAGCGCTTCTGGGTGCTCGGCGCGGACGCCGACGTGACGGCGGCCTGTGAGCGCCTGACGGCCGCGGGCTGGTCGGCGGCGCCGTGGCGGGATCTCCCAGCGGGCGCTCGTGCGGTGGCCGCGGAGGGCGTGCTGGCCGACCCCGACCCCCGGGACCCGGTCGGCATCCTGTTCACGTCGGGGACCACCGGCCCCTCCAAGGGCGTGGTGATGGCGCACGCTCACATGTACTTCTTCGCCGACGAGTGCGTCAGCCTCACGCGCCTCACCGACGCGGACACCTACCTGGTCATGGGGCCGCTCTTCCACGGCAACGCCCAGTTCCTCGCCGCCTACCCCGCCCTGATCGCCGGCGCCCGGTTCGTGTTGCACAGCCGCTTCAGCGCGACCCGCTGGGTCGAGCGGATCCGCGAGGCCGGTGCCACGGTCACGAACTTCGTCGGCGTGATGATGGACTTCGTCTGGAAGCAGCCGCCCCGCCCCGATGACGCCGACACCGCCCTGCGCTGCGTCTTCGCGGCGCCGACGGCGTCCTACGTCGACGGGTTCCGGGAGCGCTTCGGCGTCGAGGCGTTCGTCGAGGTGTTCGGGTTGACCGAGACGTCGATGCCGATCATGACCCCCTACGGCGAGCCGCGTCCGGCGGGTGCCGCGGGCCTCGCGAACGCCGACTTCTTCGACGTCCGGCTGGTCGACCCCGAGACCGACGAGGAGGTCGCCGTCGGGGAGGTCGGCGAGCTCGTCGTCCGGCCCCGGATCCCGTGGATCACGACGCTCGGGTACCACGGGATGCCCGACCGGACCGTCGAGGCGTTCCGGAACCTGTGGTTCCACACCGGCGACGGCCTGCGCCGCGACGCCGACGGGTGGTTCTACTTCGTCGATCGGCTGAAGGACGCCCTCCGCCGCCGCGGGGAGAACATCAGCTCCTACGAGGTCGAGTCCGCGATCCTGGCCCACCCCGACGTCGCCGAGTGCGCGGTCGTGGCGGTGCCCGCGGACCACGAGGCGGGCGAGGACGAGGTCATGGTCGTGCTCGTGCCCGCCGCCGGGGCGGTCGTGGACCCCGACGCCCTCTGGGCGTGGGCCTCCGAGCGGCTGCCGGACTTCGCCGTGCCGCGCTACGTCCGCGTCACCGACGCCCTGCCCATGACGCCCTCGGGCAAGGTCCGCAAGCGCGACCTCCGCGAGGACGGCGTCACCGGCGACACCGCGGACCGCACCGCCCGGAGCCGCTGAGCGGGTCGTCAGGCGCCGGCCCCGCGGGTCAACCGGGCCGCCACGTCCGGCGCGACCCGGTCCGCCAGCGCCCGGAGGTGCGCGTCGTCCTTCGAGGACACCGGGTGGGGGACCATGACCGCCGGGTACGCGGGCGCCCCGAGGGTCGCCCCGAAGCGGGCGGCGAGGCCCTGGAAGGGCTCGGTCATGACGAGCGTCGCGGGGACCCCGAGGCGCTCGAACTGGACGGCGTCGTGCAGACTGCACGCGGTGCAGGCTCCTCAGTCGCCGAGGCCCGAGATGACCAGGCGCGACCGCACGGCCAGCATCCGGGTCACGTCGGCGTCGAGCGGCGCCGCCGCGGAGGGCTTGGAGTGGACCTCGACGTCGGCGACGTCGATGAGGTCGCGCAGCCGGTCGGCGATGTGGCCGAGGAGGGCCTTCGCGTTCGGCTTGCCGTTGTCGACCAGCAGCAGGCGCGCCCCGGAGGGCTGCGGCTCGCGCGGCGCCATCTCGAGGGGGGCGGTGTCACCGGGCGCCAGGTCCGGCCGGTGCACGCGGATCGTGGTCATGACCCCTCCCCGAGCGCACCCAGGTCGACCTCGCAGCCGTCCGGGCCGCAGTCCGGCAGCGCCTCGCCGGGCGGGCGGACGCGGCGGCTGACCGCCCGCGACCGGGCGATGTCCACCGGCGCCCACATGGGGATGTACGCCGACCACCCGGCCCCGGCACCGCCGGCGGTCACCACGAGGACGTCGTCGGGTCCGGTCACGGTCCCGAGCTTCCCGTCGGCGTCGGGGACGAGGTCGTGCGTGGAGCCGACCGGCAGGTCGATGCCGGCGGCCCGGAGCTCGTCCGGGGTGATCCGCGACGCCTCGGCCAGGAACTCCTGCACCTGCCGGCGCGACCACCCGGCCTGCACGACGGCGAGCTGGTGCTCGTGGCCCAGCACCACGACGCCCTGGGCGCCCTTGCCGGACACGTAGTTCGACGGCACCTTCATCGCGGCGGCGAAGGTGAGCAGGACGCGCTCGGGGTCCTCGACCAGGTGGTTGGCGACCTGCCGCGGTCCCTCAGTGGCGACGACGGTCACGACCGTGTCGTCGGGGTCGTAGCCGAGGGACACCCCGAACGGCTCCCAGGGGGCCATCGGCGGGTCCTCGGCGAAGCACAGCGTGTACTTGCCGGGGTGGCCGACCGACGAGCCGTCGAGCCCGCCGGACTTCGCGCCCAGCACGTTCGACGCCACCAGCCGCAGGGCGCGGCCGATCGTCGCGTTCGCCCGGTTGCCCGGGCCGAGGACGTTGTGGGTGGCGTTCATGCCGACCTCGCGGGCGAGGGGCCCGCTGACGATCGTGCACACCGCCGCCCCACCCGTGCTGGTCGTCGCCGCGTGCGCGTTGAACGCGGGGTCGAGCATGGCGCCGAGCCCGGCCAGGACGATGGGGAAGTACTCGGGCCGGCAGCCGGCCATGACCGCGTTGATGGCCGCCTTCTCCGCGGTGACGGCGATCCCGCGCTGGGGGACGGTGCCGAGGACGTCGTCGGGGTCGGTCACGCCGCCGGCGAGGAGCATGTCGAGGACGCGGTCCGGCGTCGGCGGGACGATCGGCAGCCCGTCGGTCCACCCCTCGTCGAAGAAGCGCTCCTGTACGTCGGCCTCCTCGACGTCGAGCAGCTCGGCCTCGGCGCTCATGCCCGCCTCCTGAGGGTGTTGACGGTGTCCCACTCCCAGCGGCCGGCGAGCACGTCGTCCATCGTGATGCCCTCCATGGGCTGGTCCCAGTCGTGGGAGGTCTCGACGATCTGCAGCAGCGCGCCGAAGGCCGACTTCGGTCGGATGTAGGTCACCTTCCACACCGGGTCGGTCTCGGTGTCGGTGTCGACCAGGTCGATGCCGGCCGCCTCGAGCGCGGCGACGGCGACGTCGATGTCGTGGACCCGGATGGTGATGTGGTGCAGGCCCTCGCCGCGGCGGTCGAGCACGTCGTGGAGGTAGCAGTCGTCCGTCGCGGGCTGCATCAGCTCGAGGCGGAGGCCCGCGGGCGGCATCCGCAGCTGCATCGTGCGCAGGCCGAGGGCGGGGTCGTCCCCGCCGTGGACGAACTCGCCGCCGAGGAGGTCGACGAACAGCGGGACGGCCGCCTCGAGCGACCGCACGGCCACGGCGACGTGGTCGATCGCGTCGACACCGATCAGCCCTCGCACCGCGCCTCCTCGACCAGCGGTTTACCGAACGGAAGGTAGAATACCAGGGCCATGGTGGCGATGAGAACTCCCGAGCAGACCGTCCGCGCCTACTTCGACGCGGTCAACGCGCGCGACTACGAGGCGCTGGCCGCCCTGTTCGCCGACGACGCGGAGCTGCGCCCGGTCGGGTCGCGCGCCCGGAGGGGGCGTGAGGACGTCGCCGCGTACTACCCGCCGCTGCTGGCCGGCTTCGCCGAGTCCCACGACGAGCCGACGCGGATCTCGGTCGCCGGGCAGGTCGTCACGGCCGAGATCACGTTCACCGGGCGCACCGCCGACGGGGCACCGGTGACCTTCGACGCGGTCGACGTGATCGATGTCGACGACGACGGCCGCATCGCCCGGCTCAGCCTCTGGTACGACACCCGCGCCGTCGCGAAGCAGGTCACCGGCCACCAGCGGCACTAGGTCACGATCGGGGCCTACTTCGCCATGAG